>JAITDK010000089.1 GCA_031282605.1 Oscillospiraceae bacterium | reverse complement strand
ATCCGAAGCCGGTGGAATGTGTATCACGATGGTCCAGGCGAAGCCTGGTCAGGTTTCGAAAGGGCGGATAGCCCTTCGCAGGGTCTGGGACAGAGTCCCAGGCTCCCCGCAGGGACGTTCCTCGTTCCTACGTTCCATCGTTCCCCCGTTCCAAACCCTGCGCCCCGCCAGTGAAAATGACATAAAGAAGTTGACAACTCACGTTATAGTGGCGGGGCGCCACACACTTAAAGCGCATTCGGTTCGCAAACCGAACAGCGTCCCGCCGCAGCGGGCAGCCGAACGCTACGCCACGCACAAGCAAACGCACACACAATAGTGTTCTATTCACCTAATTATTGCAACCGAATTTTTCCAGTAACGCTGTTGGCGAACAGTTAACCCATATGGCTTTCCCTTTTGCATTTCAATCTAAATAATGGGGCGAACGGAGCGCAAATGCGGAACAGAGATTATAAATGGGAATCCGCGCCCGCACACCACGGTACACTGATATATTTCATAAGCGCCGCTTCCAAGAATCGGCAGGACTCCCCCCGCGCGTGTCGAACAACGCATACACGAGGCGCGAAACGGAGAGGCCATATGCCTGAGAGCCACGGCGAAAAGAATCTGGTTACACGCGATCCGTATTGCGATCCGCTGAACGCCGCCATGCAGTCGCTATAAAGGCATCAAGCTAATAACGGCGGGAATGTCCAGGCGAACGCGCCGTATCTTCCGCGAATTAAGGCGTAGGGCACGCGTGGAAATCGCGGAGCGAGGTTTCCGGAGCAAGCGCGCGTATAATAAGGAGGCGTATGCCGATGAATAAGAGGGACAAGATCCGGCGAATCGGGTTCGTATTGTTGAAGACGGTCGGTTTCTACGCGGGATGGGCGATAGGCATTGCCGCAACGTCGTCTGCCTTTGGGATTACGCATCCTCCGACATGGCGGCTGCTCGCCGAAGCCGGGCCGCTCGCGGCGATCGTATTGGTTACATACCTGTTCTGGCAGCTGATTGAAAAGCGTCGGCTGGATTTGCCGTTCAGCCGGAATTGGCCGCGCGACGCGCTAATCGGAACGGCGGTGGGCGCGGCGTGGGTTGGCGGCGTAGTCGCACTACTCGCCGTGTTCGGTTGGTTCACGGTTGCCGGTAGGAACGCGGTTTCCTACGCGCCGGTATGGCTGCTCGCGCTTCTGCTGAATACGATAATGCAGGAAATGCTTGTGCGGGGATACATATTCTCACTGATCGAGAGGGAATACAACCCGATTGCCGCAAGCGTGGCGACATCCGTTCTTTTTACGCTGTTCCATGCGGGAGCGTTCGAGGCCGGAGCGGTTGCCGTGACGAACGTGTTTACGATGAGCTTGTTCATGTCCGCGTTGAGGATCCGTTTCGGCGGCCTGCTGATTCCGGTACTTGCCCATTTCATATGGAACGGCGCAGGCGGGATTTTGATGAACGGAGTCCAGCTCGCGTCCGATTACCCGTCGATGTTCGATATTGCCCTCATGGGACCTACGCTGTTCTCCGGCGGATTGTACAAACTGGAAGGCGGCCTTTTCGTTGCGCTGCTTAACGCGGCGGGCATTCTACTTTTCACCCTCACCCTCACCCGTAACGCTGGATCTGCGCAAACGCGAAAGAGCTAGAACTTGTTCGAGAAGTCTCAACGGTTGGTTGATCCCGCGCGCCACATGCGCTATACTGGCACCGTCACCAACAACATCATCGGAGGACAAACCCTTGAATCAGAATAAGAACCATGACAATAATCACGGCGACAATCACTGCAAGGTTGCGCTGATCACCGGCGGATCGAGCGGTATCGGTCAGGGAATCGCGATTGTGCTGGCGGAGCACGGCTACGACGTGGCGATCACCTACAACCGCAACCCGGAGGGCGCCGAGCAGACGCGTGCCGACATAGAGTCCTTGGGGCGCCGATGCCTCATATACCAGGCGGGATTCCAGGACACCAGCCTGCCCGCGAGATTGGTTGACGAGGTGCACGAGGCGTACGGACGGATCGACGTGATGTGCTGCAACGCCGCTAAAGACTCGCGCAACAGCATCCTCACCGTCACTCCCGAGGAGATAGAGGAGATGATGCGCATCGACTTCGCGGGGTATCTGCTGCTGGCCGGAGCCGCGGCGAGGCATATGATCCGCGACGGGATAAAGGGCAGCATATTCTTCACGACGTCCACGCGCGGCGAGCGCGCTTACGCCGAGGACGTGATATACGGCGGATTGAAGGCGGCGATCAACCGCTCGTGCCAGTCGATTGCGCTTGATCTCGCGCCGTACGGCATCCGCGCGAACTGCATCGCGCCGGGCGCTACCCGTGTGCGTCCGCCGCGTGAGCCGCAGCCGGGTCAATTCGGTTTGGAGAAGGCCGTACCGCTGGGACGCATGGGAACGCCGCGCGACAACGGCGAGCTGGTCGCGTTCCTCGCGTCGGACAAAGCCGGCTATATCACGGGTACGACGATACGCGTCGATGGCGGGCTGATACTGTCCGGACCGCCGGAAGGCTGGGCGGAGGCGCATATTATCAACCCGAAATGGACGAAGCGGCATTATGATCGTCTGATGAACGGAGAGTAACATGTATATCGACCTGTCGTTCCTGGCATACCCGCTGCCCGAAGATATTCGTCGGCTGAAGGAATACGGCGACTTCGCCCGCGCTAAGTCAGTCATCGCTCTGCGGCTGAACGACCCCAAGACGCCCGACACGCTCAAGCGCCGTCTGCGCTATGAACTGCGGATCATCGACGCGCTGCCCGGCGAGTTCACGCTGAGCGAGCGGGATGTATTTGAGAAGATATCCTCGAAGCTCGAAGGCTTCACGATGGACGAACTGAACCAAATGCGCGACGACCAAACCCTCGACTGGATCTATATCAACGGTAAGGTACGCTATAAAGACGACAGCGTTGCCAGCATGTTGAAAACACGCGTGGATCTGCGGCCCCGTATCCACGACAGGCAGGCGCTGGCCGACCGCGCCGCGATGTTTGAAACGCTGAACGCCGTCGCCGCCGACATGAAGAAAAATGGCCATGCATCATATCGGTACAGTATAAGAACGGTTATGTCGGTTGACGACGAGGCGCGCCAGCCGGGTAAGAAGGTTCGCTGCTACCTCACGCTGCCTATGCGCGACGCGCAATGCAAGCCCGTCGGCGCGATTGTCACCGCTCCAGAAGCGAGGCATATCGCCGCCGAGGATTACCCGCAGCGCACCGCGTTCTTCGAGGAGATAGACAGGGACGGCTTGCGATTCACCGTGGATTATTCATACGAGATCGACGCGCCGTATGTCGAGCCGGATTGCGCGGCGGTCAAGCCGAGCCTCGCGCCGCGATGGATGGAGCCGCGCTTCACGGCGGAACTGCCGCCGCAGATCATGTTCACGCCGTTCATCCGCTCTTTGGCTGCCGAATTGGCCGGTGGCGAGACCAACCCGCTGAAGGCCGCGCGCAAGTTTTACGATTACGTCACGGTCAACACGTGTTACCGCTTCGTGCGCGCGTATTTCACATACCCCAACATACCAGAACACTTCGCCTCGGGTCTGCGCGGCGACTGCGGTATGCACGCGCTGCTGTTCATTGCGCTGTGCCGCTGCCACGGAATCCCCGCGCGCTGGCAAGCCGGGCTGTATGTCAACCCGATCTTGAATGACGTAGGCAATCATGACTGGGCGCGGTTCTATGTGGAACCGTACGGCTGGCTGTGGGCCGACGGCTCATTCGGCGCGGCGGCGTACAGAGAAGGCGCGGCGGATTTGTGGAACTTCTACTTCGGCAACCTGGATCCGTTCCGCATGGTCTCGAACAGCGACCTGCAGGTGGAGTTAGATCCCCCGATGAAACACGACCGCTGGGATCCGTACGACAACCAAAGCGGCGAGATCGAGTATGACGACCGATCGTTATCGCATGGTGAGATAACGTCGAAGCGGAAACTAACGGGATGGGAGCGCCTGAAGTGAGTTAGACGATCCCCCCATCTGCCGCCGCGACGACAGATGGGGGGGAGCATCCCCTCCATCGCCCAAGCGAAACAGTTACTTCAGCCGTTCGACAAACAATATAGGCTCGCACAGTGTCAGCGCGGTCTCGGCTGACTCGACGGTCCACCGCAGGCGGATGCACTCTCCCTTTACGCATTCGCCCAGGAAAGACGCCCTGAACGGTGTCGACTCCTCGTGATCCACCTGGATCGCGTGCATGATATCGCCCTTCTCGTGCACAATGGCCAGCCCGCTGCGCCCCCAGCGACCATTTTTTTCAGCGTCGCTCTCTTCGGCGCCGTCCACGCGTCCCGAATATGTAAAATGATACACGCCGTCCTCGCGGATCTCTATCGTCCGCGTCTCCGGCTTGAACGCGAAACTTCCGCCCCGCACAACCACCGGATCGCGAAGTTTTACGGTATGCATACCCGCCTTGGTCGTCGTCGCCGACTCGCCCATCATCAACAGGCACTCGATCGGCGGCTGCAGATTCCGCAGCATGGACGGCGTTCCCTCGCCAGCAGCGCCCGCGCTTCGATCCGCCGCTGATGCGGATTGATCGGGCGGTGCCGCTTCAGTGCGACGCGGTTTAGCGCCTCTCTGACGTTCGGATTCACGCGTTTGAACAGCCGCGCCGTTCGCCTCAACGGCGGCAGCGGACTCACGCGCGGCCGCGATCCCCTCGGAACCCGCGCCCGCTTCTGCCGACACCCTCGAACGGCCGGCTTGTGTCGGTCGCGCGGCCTGGGTCTGGCTTGACTGCGCGGTCTTAGCGCGCCGCCGCTGCGCCCTGCGTTCCTCTCGCTCGCTGCGTTCCGCCCGGCCTCGCCTCTGACCCATCTGCTGCATACCGCTGGATTCGTCGAACATCATCGCACGGCCCATGTATTCGTCTGGCATACCCTCCGGCAGATCCGGCATGAATCCGATGGGCGGATGTTTCGGGTCATAGTCGGCGGGCATGGGTATTTTGGGCTTGCGCGATGGGCTGCGTGGGCCGGCATAAGCCGGCGAGCCGAACGGTCGCGCCATAGGCTGCGCCTGATTCATCGGCTGGCTCGCCATCGGCTGATTCATCATCGGCCGGGTCATTGTATTCATCATCGGCTGAGCCATCGGCTGCATCATGGGTTGAGGCATGGACACAGGCGTTGATAAAGGCATAGCCTGATAGGGCTGCGGCGCGGCGTATCCTTGTGGGGGATACGGCTGCGGAATC
>JAITDK010000086.1 GCA_031282605.1 Oscillospiraceae bacterium | reverse complement strand
TGTCAACAGTTATTTTCAATTTTTGGCAGCAGGGGGGATGTGCACTAAGATAGTCACACTTTATCGACTATCTGCAAGCGTATACCGCGTTTCCGTTTCTCTACTTGCAATCCGTCGCTGATTTCGGCGTAGCTCTCTCTGATGTATGTAAAATCAATCGCATTTGTCATAACCGCCACCTTTCTAGGCGCAGTTTAGCGTACCGCGCCTTGAAAGGTAAAACCTCCAATTCCATCTTAGAGCATATGTTAAACTATCCCCCAACCCCTGCCGCCCTGATCCCCAGCGTAACCAATATAAGCGCCAGCACCACGGCCAGCACAGCCTGTATCACCTTCGCGCCCTTCTTGATGGCAAGCCCCGCACCCAGCAGATTCCCCGCTATCGAAAACGCCGCAGCGGCCAAGCCCAGCCACCAATCCACATACCCGCCTAGCATGAAGCTGGCCAGGCTTGATACCCCGCTGGCCAGGTTGACTACCTTCGCCGAGCCGCTGGCTATGATGGGCGGCATACCCGTCACACCCGAGAACAGCAGTATCAGGAACGTGCCCGTCCCCGGGCCGATCATCCCATCGTAGAACCCTACTATCAAGCCTATCGCTGCGTACGCGGGGAACCGCCACGCTCCCGGCGTTATCTTGCGCTGGAACTCGCCGCGCCGCGTCAACAGTATCACGCACACCACCGGCAGCACAAACATCATTATCTTAAGCGCCAGCGCCTCCGGTATGTGCTCCAACGCCTGCGCGCCCAAGAACGCGCCGGGCAGCGCACCCGCCGTCGCCGTCAGCGCAGGAACCCACGCCACGTCGCCGCCGCGCGCGAACCTAATCACGGCGGCTATAGAACCAAAACTCGCCGATAGCTTGTTCGTTCCAGCCGACAGCCTCGCAAGCACGCCACCGCTGCCCAGCGCCAGGTAATACGCGGGCAATGATATCAAACCTCCCCCGCCCGCGATCGAGTCTATGAACCCCGCGAGCATGCACAGCGGGCAAGCAATCAAGTATGGCAGTATTGCGGTCATAATACCTCTTTATATCAGCGGAAGCGCCAGCGCGATCAACGGCAGAGCGATCATAAGGCCGAGGGTTGACGCCGCGACCCCCAGCGACGCGTACTCCCCGTCCGCGCCATAGCCATGCGCTATGATCGCCACCTGGGTCATGGTGGCCATGCTTGTCTGCAGCACGAACACCTGCGCGGGTAATCCCCTAACGCCCAGCAGCAAGCACGACGCCAGCGTCAGCGCGGGCGCGAGCATATACCGCACGAGCAGCAGCGCGCCGAACCCACGCTCCCACTTGAACCCTCCGCGCAGCGCCTTGAACAGCATCGATCCTATGAATATCATAGACAGCGGTGTGACCAGCCCTCCTATGGAAGACGCGGCGTTCATGATCGGCGCGGGCAGCGCCGCTCCAATCAGTATAAGCATAATTGAGATCACTAGCGTCACGAACGGCGGACTGATCAGACGCTTGAGCGTTGTAACGATAACCCGCCCGAAACCCACGGCGGCTGTTGGCTGGTTGATTCCATCACGCTGAATCTCACCCACGCCTACCACCCAAAACATCGTCGTGTTCGCCAAGTAGTACGCCGTCGCGTACGGCATCCCCATCTCGCCGATGACGGCGCGCACGACGGGGAATCCGATGAAAACCGTGTTGCTGAACGCGCACAGCGCGGTGAACACGCCTTGCCTCTTCGCCGGCACCCGGAGCAGCTTTGCGAACCGCCGCGCCGCGAACGCCCATATCAGCATGTTCGACGCCGGCACAATCAGCAGGTACGCGAAACCTAGAAGCTCGCCGCGCGTGAACGTGGTCAGCATAGTCGACAGTATAGTGCCCGGCAGAGCGGCGCGTATCACCAACGCGGACAGCAGTCGGTTGCCCTCCTCCGTCAGATAGCCCTTCCAGGCGAAGAAACAGCCGACGCCCATCAATATGAGCATCGTCGCCACGGCGGTCAGCGCGTTAACGAACATCGCCGCCGCTTTCGTCGATGAACGTCCCGTATATGGCGCGCACGGCTTCATCGAAATCCAGGCTTGACACTCCGACGATAATGTTCAGCTCGCTGGATCCCTGGTCGATCATGCGCACGTTCACGTGCGCGTCGCTCAGCGCGGCGAACAGCCTGGACGCAATGCCGCGTTGGCGCACCATACCCCTACCCACCGTCGCTATCAGCGCCATATCCTCGTGAATTTCTATCGAATCCGGCTCGGTAAGCTCGTATATGCGCGTGATCAGCCTCTCTCGTGCCTTATCCAGCGCTTCCTTGTGAAGCACAACGCACATGGTGTCTATACCCGTGGGCAGATGCTCGAACGATATGCCGCACTCCTCGACCGCCTGCAGCACGCGGCGGCCAAATCCCAATTCCGCGTTCATCATAGCCTTCTCAATCACGATGATCGCGAAGCCTTTGCGCCCAGCGATACCAGTGATGCCTGCCAGCGGTTCGCCTTGCGCGTGCGGGAGTATCAGCGTGCCGGGGTGCTCAGGCTCGTTGGTGTTGCGAATATTGATGGGAATGCCCGCCTTGCGCACCGGGAATATCGCGTCCTCATGCAGCACGGTCGCGCCCATATACGATAATTCGCGCAGCTCGCGGTATGTTATCTGCTCTATCCGGCGCGGATTCTTGACGATGCGCGGGTCGGCGGTGAGGAATCCGGATACGTCCGTCCAATTCTCGTATAAGTCCGCGTCCACGGCGCGCGCGACTATCGCGCCGGTCACGTCGCTGCCGCCGCGCGAGAACGTCCTGATCGTGCCGTCGGGCATGTTTCCGTAAAAGCCCGGTATAACGGCGTACTCATGCTTCAGCAGGGCGTGCGCGCATTCCAATTGGGTGCGTTCCGAGTCGAACGTGCCGTCGTCCCTAAACCACACGCAGTCCGCAGGATCAATGAACGTCCAGCCCATCAGCGCGGACAGCAACAATCCGTTCAGATATTCGCCGCGGCTGGCCGCGTAATCGGCTGTCGGTTCCTGCGGTATGCGGCGTTCTATCTTGTCGAGTTCGCCTTCCAGATCCACGTCCAGCCTCAGCGCGGCGGCTATGTCCAGGAAGCGGCGGCGAATCTCGCTGAATACCCGCTCGTATTCGCGCGCGCGTTCTATAGCTTCGCGGGATTCGTGTCCTATGGCTTGCGCCAGATCATGACATCGATATAACAAGTCCGTTATCTTATGGTCGGCGCCATGCCGTCGTCCCGGCGCGGATGGGATCACGTACCGCCTTGCGGGATCGCTGCGCAGTATCTCCCGCACCTTCAGGAACTGCTCCGAGTCCGACAGCGAGCTGCCGCCAAACTTGGCTACTATCAATGGTAACAACTCCTAACGATATTTGTTGATAATTTCATCATATGCGGAGCCGGCCAAAATGTACTGCGCTTCTTTGGGTTCTCTTTCAAATCGACGGCTTGCCCTCGAACGCTTGCCCGTTCGGCGGCATGCCGAACCGCGTTTATCCCAGCCAGACGCCGTCGAATACGAACGTCGCAGGGCCGGTCATCAGCACGGGATTGTCACCGCCGAGCCAGTCGATCGTCAGATCGCCGCCGCGCAGGGTTATGCGCGTCTCGCCGAATCCCACGCGGCCTGTGCGTTTCGCTGCCACCGCGGCCGCGCACGCGCCCGTACCGCACGCCATCGTTTCACCCGAGCCGCGCTCCCAAACGCGCATCTTCAGCCGATTATCGGATATGCGTTTGACGAACTCCACATTCACCCGCTCAGGGAACATCTCATGATTCTCCAGCATCCTGCCATACGCCTCAAACCCTTTGAGTGTGAACGGATCCTCTTCTATGAACAGCACCGCGTGCGGATTGCCCATCGACACGCACGTCATAGGGAACGTTCTGCCGACAATCTCTATCGCGCGCTCTACCACCGCGTCGCCGTCCAGCGCGACGGGTATCTTCGACGGCGCGAACACCGGCGCGCCCATGTCTACCCGCACCGCGCTTACGGTCTCGCCGTCCTTGATGATCGTCAGATTTTTTATCCCCCCGCCCGTTTCCAGGGTGAAGCTGGTTCTGTCCTTACCGATCAGCCCTCGCTCGTATGCGTACCTAGCAATGCACCGCGCGCCGTTGCCGCACATCTGAGCCTCGCTGCCGTCGTTATTGAACATCCGCATCCGCAGATCGGCCTTGTCGCTGGGCAGTATCAGTATGATCCCGTCCGATCCTACGCCCGTGTGATAGGCGCTCATACTGACGGACAGCGCCGCCGGATCATCCACCCGTTCCTCAAATCCATTGATGTAAATATAATCGTTTCCGATGCCATGCATCTTCGTAAACCGCATACCGTACCTCCGTCCCAGGCTGTTTGACAATTATTATCAGTAGTATATCACGCCGCCATGCTCTTTACCAGAATGCTGGTGAAAAATCTTGCGCTTTGCCGGAATGCAGTGTAGAATTCCATTTATTGACCCATATTAGCGCGAGGGGGTCTGATTTGTGGCACAGTCCGCGATATTAATGCCGCAGCCTCGCGGTTTAAACTAATAATACGGATAAATAGAAGGAGGCGCCCTATGCCGGATAGATTCTACATTACAACGCCTATATACTACCCCAGCGACAACCTGCACATCGGGCACAGTTACTGCTCGGTCGCGGCAGATACGCTGGCGCGCTTTAAGAAACTGACCGGGCACGAGGTATATTTCCTTACCGGATTGGATGAACACGGTCAAAAGGTCGCGGAGAAGGCCGCGCAGCAGGGCGCCGATCCCCAAGCCTATGTCGACGCGATCGCCGCGAGTACGAAGAATTTGTGGCGCGTCATGGACGTGGAGTATGACGACTTCATTCGCACAACCGAGCCGCGCCACGTGAAGATCGTCCAGCAGATATACGAGCGGCTTCTCGCGACGGGCGACCTGTACAAGTCGGAATACGAGGGGCTGTACTGCACGCCGTGCGAGGCGTTCTGGACGCAGACTCAGGCCAAGAACGGGCTGTGTCCCGACTGCGGCCGCCCCGTGCATCCTGAAAAAGAGGAAAGCTACTTCCTGCGCCTGTCCAAGTATCAGGACTGGATAATCGAGTATATCGAATCCCACCCCGACTTCATCCAGCCCAAGACGCGCACGAACGAGATGCTCGCGTTCCTGCGCTCCGGATTGAACGACCTGTGTGTGAGCCGCACATCGTTTACATGGGGCGTGCCGCTGCCGTTCGATCCTAAGCATATCGCGTACGTATGGATTGACGCGCTCTCCAACTATATCACCGCGCTGGGCTTCGGCACCGATCATGACGAACTGTACAAGAAGTTCTGGCCCGCCAACGTTCATTTAGTGGGCAAGGAGATCGTGCGATTCCACTCGATATACTGGCCGATCATGCTCAAGATGCTGGATATACCCATTCCGCGTCAGATATTCGGCCACGGTTGGCTGCTCATCGACGGACAGAAGATGAGCAAGTCGCTGGGCAATGTCATTGATCCGAACGTCCTGTGCGCGCGGTACGGCTCAGACGCGGTGCGCCACTTCCTGCTGCGCGAAGTGCCGTTCGGCGCGGACGGCAATTATACCCACGCCGCGCTGCTCACCCGCATGAACGCAGATCTGTCCAACGATTTGGGCAATCTCATCAGCCGAACTACGGCCATGATCGCCCAGTATTTCGGCGGCGTTATGCCTGAACCGTCCGACAAGACCGAGCTTGAGGATACGCTGGAATCCCACCTGCTTACGCTACCTTCGGAGATCGAGTCCAACATGGACGCGCTGCAGTTCTCCGCCGCGCTGGCCGCGATATGGCGCGTGATAGGCGAATGCAACAAGTATATCGACCAGACCACGCCGTGGATTCTCGCCAAGGATCCCGGTAAACGCGGACGTTTGGCGACGGTGCTGTATTACCTTGCGGAGGCGGCAAGGTTTGTCGCGGTGCTGATCAGCCCGTTTATGCCCGGAACGCCGCGAAGGATATTCGAGCAGCTGGGCATCGCCGAACCGGGATTGAAGGATTGGGCTTCGCTGAAATCATTAACCCCCAATATCGTCGGGAATACCGTCACGAAGGGCGACGCGCTATTCCCGCGCATCGACATCAAGAAGGAATTAGAGGGACTGGCGGTTCCCGCGCCGGCTCAGCCCATTGCGGAACCCTCAGCCGCCGAGGCCGCGAAACAGGAAACGCCGACCGTCATCGCCATCGACGATTTCGCAAAGATCAAATTGATTACAGCTAAGGTACTGGCCGCCGAACGCGTCCCCAAGTCCGATAAGCTGCTCAAACTCACGCTGGACGACGGCTCCGGCGAACGCACCGTGCTAAGCGGCATCGCGCAGCAGTACGCGCCGGAGTCCATGATTGGCAAGACGGTCGCGCTGCTGGCTAACCTTGCGCCCCGCAAGATGCGCGGCATGGTCTCGGAGGGGATGATCCTCGCCGCGTCGGACGACAAGGGAAACCTGCGGCTCGTGACCCTCGATGGCGATATGCCCGCTGGCTCCGAGATAGGATGAGCGCGGTTCATGACGCAGGGTTTCGAGGCAGCGCGCCCCTCTCCAACTTAATAGACACGCACGCCCATCTGGACGACGCGCGGTTTGACTCGGATCGCGCGGATGTATTGCGCCGCATGGCTGACGCGGGCGTTACGCGATGCGTCACCATCGGTGCGGATCGCGGTTCGTCCGAGGCGGCGGTAATCCTCGCCGAATCACCCAACCCATATGGGATAAAACTATACGCCGCGGTCGGCGTTCATCCAGAAAACGCAGCCGCGTTCACTGCGTCGGACGAGGCGTGGACGCGCGCGCTGACATTGAGTGCCAGCGTCAAGGCTATAGGCGAGATCGGCCTGGACTATCATTACGACGACGGCCCGCCGCGCGACGTGCAAAGACTCGCGTTTAAGACGCAGTTTGCCTGGGCGGGGAAATGGAATCTGCCGGTCGTGCTGCATATACGCGACGCTCACGACGAGATGCTTGAGTTCTTAAGCTCTGTGAATGCCGCACGCCCCCGCGAGATCATACTGCATTGCTATTCCGGCGACTGGGAGCGGGCGCAGGCCTACCTCGACCTGGGCTGCGTAATCTCCTTCTCCGGAAACACAACGTTCAAGAACGCGCGCAACCTGCATGAAACCGCGCGCAATATCCCCTTGGACAGACTGTTGATTGAGACGGACTGTCCATACCTCGCGCCCGAACCCATGCGCGGCAAACGCAACGAACCCGCGTTCGTCGCTTATACAGCCGCAAGGATCGCCGAACTGCGCGGCATCGATCCGCAGGAATTGGCGGCCGCCGCATCTGCGAACGCGATACGCATATTCGACATCAATTAGTGAAGGCGCGGCGGACGGCGAACGACGGTT
>JAITDK010000068.1 GCA_031282605.1 Oscillospiraceae bacterium | reverse complement strand
CTTGCCGCCGGCGATCTGCCGGACGTGTTCCGCTGGGCGGATCGCAGCTTCATCCAGCAGGCGTACGAGGCCGGGTATCTGATGGATATCACGGAAGTGTTCGCTGAATACGCGTCGGCGGATGTGCTAAGCTATCAGACGCGCTTCCCGGACTGCTTCGAGGGCGCGTCGTTCGACGGCCGCCTGTACGGCTTCCCATACATGAACGACAACTTCCATCAGGCGCCGTTCTTGTGGATCCGCGACGATTGGCTGGAGAACCTCGGCGAAACCGCGCCCAAGACGATGGATGAGTTCATCGCGCTGGCCAAGCGGTTCACTACCGACGATCCGGACGGAAACGGCGCGAACGATACGTTCGGCCTGGCGCTGGATAAGAATATACTCACCAACAACTTCGGCGGCGCGAACGGCATCCTGGCCGGGTTCGGCGTGCCGTCGTACAACAACGGCGTAGAGTTCTTTTACCGCGATGAGGATGGAGAGATGACCACCTCGATCATACAGGACGGCATGAAGCAGACGTTGTCGCTGCTGCATGATCTGTACGTGGAGGGCGTAATCGATCCGGAATTCATCGTGAAGGACACCGCGACGATGGAACCGGACGTAACCAACGGCAAGTATGGCATGATGTTCCACAGCAACTGGGGAACGTGGCATCCGTTTAACTATACGTTTACGGCGGACGGCACGATCACGCGGCCTTATGCGGTACCGGTGGCGGAGGGCGTAGAGTACAAGGTTGGCGAGCAGAGCAACAAGTCGGTCGACGTGTTTATGGTCAACGCCAACTGCAAGAACCCCGAGGCGATAATCAAGATACTGAACCTGTATGAGGAAGTATGCGTGCAGGTGCCAGACGAGGAGGATTACTATTACTACTGGGATAACGAGCAGTATCGTTTGAGCCCGATTTATGTGGGCATTCCGACGGAGCTGCACACCCAGGAGTTGGCGGAGGCGTTTGAAGCCGGATCGAAAGATAACCTCGCGGGATCGGTCAAGCCGCTGTATGATCAGATCATCGGCTTCCAGGATGGCACCAACATCACCACATCCGGATACGGCGCGTGGGGGCAGATGTACCGCGAGAGCGCCGACAGACAGGGTTCGTGCGTGATCGCGCTGGAGAAGTATCGTCCAGACGGGGCGTATGTGGACAGCCTAATGTCAACGGAGCGTCCGGAGATCTACATACAGAACTCCTCGGTTTGGGAGAGCATGATGGAGACGGCGTTCACGGATATTATCAGGGGCGATCGCCCGATCGATTACTTCGAACAATGGGTGCAAGATTATCTAAGCGCGGGCGGGCGGCAGTGCCTGGATGAATTGGATAAGTTATATCCGGCAGAGTAAAGCGGCGAGCGGCGCATCCGCGCCTTCGGGAAGTGCGTTGCGCGCCCTCGCTACGCTCAATTGCGATCCCCCTCCCGACCTCCCCAGGGGCTTAGAACGAAGGAACGAGTTGCGTTACGGAACAGACTATCCAGGTAAAACCGGCAATCCGGAGTCAGTAGAATGTGTATCACGATGGTCCAGGCGAAGCCTGGTCAGGATTCGAAAGGGCGGATAGCCCTTCGCAGGGTCCGGGACAGAGTCCCGAAACTCCCGTGCACCCCCCTTTGGGGGGATGGGGGGGCGTTCCCCAACGCATCGTGCTAATTATCATCGGTGAAATCGAAACCCTCACTACTGCGCCCCGCCAGTGAGAATACTATAAAGGAATTGTCATCTTACACCATAGTGGCGGGGCGCCAGTAACTTAAAGCGCCTTCGATCCGCAGATCGAACAGCGTCTCGCCGCAGCGTACAGCCGACGCTTACGCAGCGCAACGCCACCTCATCCCCAACGCAACGCTGTTCGATCCGCAGATTCAGAGAGGAGTGTCACTACTATGACCATGCGGGCGAACGTTAATCCGGCCAAGCGGCATGATAAGCTCAAGCGCGAGCTTCCTTTGTATATGATGCTGATCCCGGCTGTGGCGCTTGTCGCGGTATACAGTTACGGATCCATGGCGGGCTTGGTCATTGCGTTCCAGAAGTTTGTGCCCACAAAAGGCCTGTTCGGTTCGGAATGGATCGGCCTGCGAAACTTCCGCAACCTGTTTACTATGCCCGACATATTCGGCGTGATACGCAACACCGTACTGATCTCCATGGGCAAGATGATAGGCGGCATAATCGTGCCTGTCTTATTCGCCTTGCTGCTGAATGAAGTGGCGTCCAGCAGACTTAAGCGCACCTACCAAACCATCGTCTATATACCCAACTTTCTGTCGTGGGTAATATTGGCCGGACTGTTCGTCGATATCCTTTCGCCGTCCAACGGGATCGTTAACCAGGCTTTGAGTAAGCTGGGCGTAGGTCCGGTGTTCTTCCTGGGCGACAAGACCGCCTATCCAATCACAATGGTCGTCACAGAGGTATGGAAGAGTTTCGGCTTCGGCTCGGTTATATATCTTGCGGCCTTGACCGGCATCGATCCGTCGCTGTATGAGTCGGCGGAGATAGACGGCGCGGGACGATGGCGGCAAACGCTCGCGATCACGCTGCCCGGCATCATGACCACGATAGTACTGATGACTGTCTTGAGCATGGCGAACGTACTCAACGGCGGCTTCGACCAGATATACAACACATACAGCCCCGCGGTGTATACAACCGGCGATATACTGGATACGTTCGTGTACCGCCTGGGCATCCAGAACGCTCAGTTCGCGCTCTCGACTGCGGCAGGCCTGTTCAAATCGATCGTTTCGTTCGCGTTCATAGTAGTCAGTTACTTTCTCGCGGATCGCGTAGCGGGATACCGAATCTATTAGTATAAGGAGGGCGGCGCAATGGCAAAGAAAGTTTCAGCCTCGAGAAAGACGTTTCTCGTCGCTAACCATGTGATACTCATCGCCGCGTCGCTGCTGTGCCTGCTGCCGTTCGTGAACCTGCTGGCGATCTCGTTCTCAAACAAGATCGCCGTAGTCGCGCGGGAGGTGGCGTTCTGGCCGAATGGTTTCAACGTGGACGCGTACAAGTTTATCCTGCACAGCAACGCGTTCTCCACTGCGCTGTGGATCTCGGTTAAGCGTACCGCGCTGGGCGTGGCGGTCAATCTGGCGCTGATCATCCTTACCGCGTACCCGCTATCCAAGTCGAAGACGGAGTTCCGCGCGCGCCAGTGGTTCTCGTGGTTTTTCGTTATAACGATATTGTTCCAGGCCGGCATGATCCCGATGTACTTGATAGTGCGCTACACCCGCCTGATCAACAGCCTGTGGTCGCTGGTGCTGCCCGGCGCGCTGCCCGTATTCAGCATGTTGGTTGTAATGAATTACATACGCGGCTTGCCTCAGGAATTGATGGAAGCGGCGTACATAGACGGCGCGGGTCACATGCGCACGCTGTGGTCGCTGGTGCTGCCCGTATCGACGCCGACCATCGCGACGGTCGCCCTGTTCTCATTGGTCAATCACTGGAACAGCTGGTATGACGGCATGATCTATATGAACAAGATCGAGTCATACCCGCTGCAGAGTTACCTGCGCACGGTGGTCATAAACCCAGAGGCGTTCTTCCGCAACGCGACGAACATGAGCGACTCGCTGCAGCGGTTCGTTAACACGGTAAACGCGCGCACCACGAACGCGGCGCAGCTGTTCCTGGGTATGATACCGATACTGCTGGTATACCCGTTCCTGCAAAAGTATTTCACTACGGGATTGGTGTTGGGTTCGGTTAAAGGCTAATCAGGGGGATTACGAAGATAGGTTAAGTGCGGGTTAAAAAGGAGCGAGCGTATGGATAACCCTATCGGGTTCGACGGATTTATTCAGGTTGCCATAGTGGTACGCGACATTGAGAAGGCGGCAAGGGAGTGGGCGGAACTGTTCGGCGTGCCCGTGCCCGACATCCGCGTTGACGAGCCGAAAGAGAACCCGGGTCTCACATATCGCGGCGAGCCAGGCTTCTATGGGCTGAAGCTGGCCGTCGTCAAGGCCGGGCCGTTCGTAATAGAGCTGCATGAACCGGACGAGCATCCCTCCACATTCCGCGAATTCCTGGAAGAGCATGGGCAAGGTGTGCATCATCTGGGGTTCGAGGTGGGGGGTCGGCGCGACGCGATCATCGGGGAACTAGAGAGCAAGGGTTACGGGATGCGCACAGTCGGTTATTACCCCGGCAGCAGCTGGACCATTGTCGACAGCGAGGATAACCTGGGCGTCAACCTGAACATAAAGCCGAAACGATAAGGCAGGGTAAATGCATGAATGTTATCACTGAACGCAAGCCATTCTTTGTACGGGACGCTGTTTCGTACCTGGAGATTATCGATGTCAAGACGGGGAGCGTCAGGACGCTGGCGGAGTTCGACCACTGCGTAGAGGCTCCAAACTGGACGCTCGACGGCAAGCGGTTGATATTCAACGATCGAGGCCGCATCAATTCGTACGAAATGGATACCGGCGCGATAACCGTAATCGACACGGGGTTCTGTAACCGCTGCAACAACGATCACGTGTTGTCCCCCGACGGAACCATGATAGGGGTTAGCCATCATACCGTAGAGGATGGTCAATCACGGGTGTATGTCATACCGTTTAACACAGGCGTTCCGGCGCTGGCGACGCCTATCGCGCCCAGTTACCTGCATGGCTGGTCGCCGGACGGCGGGACGCTGACATACTGTGCCGAGCGTAACGGCGAGTATGATGTATATACGATCCCGGTAGGGGGCGGCGAAGAGGTGCAGCTTACGTTCGAGCCGGGGCTTAGCGACGGACCGGAATACACGCCGGACGGGCGATACATATGGTTCAACTCCGTGCGCGGAGGATTGATGCAGCTGTATCGCATGAAAGCCGATGGTTCGGAGCAGACGCGAATGACCTGGGACGGACGCAACAACTGGTTCGCTCATCCGTCGCCGGACGGAAGGACGATCGCATATATATCATACCTGGCGAGCGAGGTGAAGCCGGGGGATCATCCGGCAAACAAGCATGTAGAAATACGTCTGATGCCTACGGAAGGCGGCGAACCGATGACGCTGGCGGCGCTGTTCGGCGGTCAAGGCACGCTCAACGTTAACTCATGGGCGCCGGATTCCAGACGGCTGGCGTTCGTAAGGTATAAGGAAGAGTAGGGACGCCCCCTCTATCGCTGCGGCGGCATCCCCCTGAGAGGACGACGAGGATTGGGGGACGGGTTGCGTTACGAGATAGACTATCGTGGCGCAGTATAAACCTGCTCCATTATAGAAAGGAAAAGCGAACGCCTCCCGGGCAAAAACGCCCGGGTCGGGTTCGCCTGTTCCTTTTGGTGTACCTGACAGGATTCGAACCTGCGGCCTACAGAGTCGGAGTCTGTCGCTCTATCCAACTGAGCTACAGGTACAGGCTGTATCAAAAATTATACACGCAGACGTAGCGGCTGTCAACCGTGCGCCATGGCAAAATCACCTACCGTTATACGTGTAAGTTGGGATTACACCATACCTGTTAAAACGCCGCTCGGTCGTCGTCTCGTTCATTCAGCCGCTGTAAAGCACGAGTGCGTGGCGCGTGAATTTGCGCGAATGCCCGTGTACCCCTTGCCAATCCGACTAATCCCAGTTAGAATATATCCAGCAAGACATACGTGGAGGTGATCGCAATGCCAGACCCCGCCAAAACACTGCTGGATACGTCCAAGGACAAGATGGGTAAGACCGCCGCGCTGCTCAAGCGCGAACTGGCCGCACTGCGAGCAGGCCGCGCGAATCCGCAGCTGCTGGATCGCATTGTTGTGGATTACTACGGCGCGCAAACCCCGCTGAACCAATTGGCCAACATTGCAGCCCCCGAGGCGCGCCAGCTGGTCATCTCGCTGTGGGATCCGAAACTGATCCCCATCGTCGAGAAGGAGATAATGAAATCCGACCTGGGTATGACGCCCTCGAACGACGGCAAGGCGATACGCCTGACCGTACCGGAACTGAACGAGGAACGCCGTAAGGAACTGACCAAGGTGATCCGCAAGAACGCCGAGGAGGCGCGCGTGGCTATACGTAACACACGTCGCGACGCCGCCGACGCTATCAAGAAGATGGAGAAGGCCAACGAACTGACCGAGGACGACCGCAAGAAGGCCGAAGCCGATCTCCAGAAATTGACGGACAACGCGACCAAAGAGGTCGACGCCATAGCCTCTGAAAAGGAAAAGGAGATCATGTCGGTTTGAACGAATCCGTTAACAAGAATGAAAACCTTCGGTTTTCTGCCGTCTCCAACCCGCTTCGCGATGCAGGCGGCCATGCAAACACCATGAGCGCCGACGGGCGAACGCCGTTCGTTCACGCTGAATTGCTGGGGCTGCCGTTGGAGCGCGCGCTGGAGTTGCTGACGGAGCGCGGCTTCCCCGCGCCGAGGGTTAATCGAACCGCCGCGCCGGACTTCTTCGCGTCGCGCGATCCTCGACCGAGGCCTGATGTGCGCGTAGTGCGCGCGAAACCCGGCGAACTTACAGTCGCGGCGTTCCGCGCGCCCGCGTGGGAAGAAGTACGGGAAGAAACGCAGGAAGAAGCGAAAAATGCCTCTGTTCCGAATTAGGAAGGTCGCGCCGGATCCATCGGTTCACGCGGATTCGACGGCGGCATGGTCTCCGGATGGACGCGCGCTGCCCCGCCACGTCGCGATCATCATGGACGGTAACGGACGCTGGGCCGCGCGAAGGATGCTGCCGCGCGAGATGGGTCACCGCGAGGGCGTCAAATCCATGCGCGAGATCATCCGTGAGTCGGGGCGGCTGCGCATCGAAGCGCTTACGCTATACGCGTTCTCCACCGAGAATTGGTCGCGCTCGAATGACGAGGTCGGAGCGCTGATGTCGCTGATGCTCGATTGCTTCCGCAACGAGATCGACGAGTTGAACCGCAGCGGGGTGAGGGTGCGCGTGATCGGCGACGTCGGCGGCCTGCCCGAAGCGCATCGCGC
This sequence comes from Oscillospiraceae bacterium, assembly GCA_031282605.1. Lineage (GTDB taxonomy): Bacteria > Bacillota > Clostridia > Christensenellales > Aristaeellaceae > BNUH01. Next base: position 5,349 of record JAITDK010000068.1, on the reverse strand, counting down.
CGAGATCGCGTCCGCTACGGCGCGTACGTCGCGCAACGCTGGGTTGAAGCTAAACCTTGCGCTGAACTACGGCGGCAGGGACGAGTTGGTTCGCGCCGCGCGAGCCTTGGCTCTGGAGTGTGTAAACGGACGCCTGACCCCGGACGCGATAGACGCCGCCGCGCTCGCGGATCGCCTGGATACCGCCGGGCTGCCGGACGTGGATTTGATGATCCGCACCAGCGGCGAGGCGAGGCTGAGCAACTTCCTGCCGTTCCAGTCCACTTACGCGGAACTGGTTATATCGGACGCGCTGTGGCCGGATTACAGTGTAGATGAATACCATAAATCATTGGATGAATACTTTCGGCGCAGCAGGCGGTTCGGCGGACGGAAGTAATGTGAGGTGGCCGGTTTGCTCAAACGGTTTATAACGGGGCTTGTGTCGGCGGGCATACTGGTTTTGTTCATGTTCGCGCCGTCGAGATGGCTTAGGCTGGCGCTGATGCTTATCACCGTTTGGGGCGTTACCGAGACGCTTGACGCGTTCACGATCGTCGGCCACGAACCGATCCGCTGGCCCAACTTCATCGCGTGCGCGCTGATGATACCCGCGTTCCTCGCGCTGGACGCGCACGCGCCGCTGCCGATGCTCGCGCTGATCCTGATGCTGACCACGCTCAATATCGCCGTCCGCGTCAAACCCAGCTGGATCGACGCCGCGGCCGCGCTGTACGCCGCGTTCACGGTGCTCGTCCCGATGCAGATGATGCTGGCTATTGATACCCTCATCACGCCGCCAGGCCGATGGATGGTGTTTGGGGTGTTCGTGATCTCGCTGTCCGGCGACGTATTCGCTTTGTATATCGGTCACACATGGGGCACACACCGCTTGAACCCCGCGCTCAGTCCCAACAAAACATGGGAGGGCGCTGCGGGCGGCTTGGTCGGCAGCGTGATCGGCGCGCTGCTGCTGGGCTGGATCGGGAGTCGGTTCGCGCCGCTGCCGAAGACGTCGCACTGGGTCGCGCTGGGATTGATAGGCGGCGCGGCCGGGCAGCTGGGCGACTTCTCGGCCTCGCTGGTAAAGCGCTGGTGCGGCATTAAGGATTTCGGCGTCGTGTTCCCCGGTCACGGCGGCATTATGGATCGCTTCGACAGCGTATTATTCACGACGTATGTGGTATACTGCTATTGCCTAATCTTCATGTAACCGAATCGACGATCGGAGCGAAATTTTAATGATAATGGCGATTGGAGCGGCCATTGGTTAAGCATATCGCGCTGCTGGGAAGCACGGGTTCCATAGGCCGTCAGACGCTGGACATAGTCGCGCGGCATCCTAATCGATTCCGCGTCGCGGCGTTGTGCGCCGGGCATAACGCCGGGCTGCTGTTTGAGCAGGCGCGGCGGTTCAAGCCCTCGCGCGCCGGGCTGCTTCAGGAGCCGGATCATATACCCGACGATCTACGCGGGTTGGATTGGGTGTTCGGTGCAGACGCGGCGAGCCTATGCGCCGCCGTACCTTCCGTGACGCACGTCGTTCACGCCGTGGTCGGTATGGCGGGACTGCCCGCGACGCTGACCGCACTGGAGCGCGGCAAGCGATTATTGCTCGCCAACAAGGAGTCGCTGGTCGCGGGCGGAGCGCTGGCCGAGGCGGTCGTGTCTTCGTTGAATGAACGACGGGAGGGGCATCCGCCGATAATACCGATCGACAGCGAGCATAGCGCCATCTTCCAATGCCTGGAGGACGCTCGATCGAAGTCTGTCAAACCTGACAGGCTGATACTGACCGCGTCCGGCGGCCCGTTCCGCACATGGGAAGCGGCGGCGATATCAAGGGCCGTCCGATTCGACGCGCTGCGCCACCCCACCTGGATGATGGGCGAGAAGATCACCGTCGACAGCGCGACGATGATGAACAAGGCGCTGGAGGTCATCGAGGCACGGTGGCTGTTCGACATGCCCGGCGAGCGGATCGACGTGGTTGTACATCCGCAGAGTGTGATACACTCGATGGTATCGTTCGAGGACGGCGCGGTGCTGGCGCAGATGGGCGCGCCGGATATGCGCGTGCCTATTGCCTATGCGATGGCCTATCCCGAGCGGATATCGACGGGCGTCGGCGCTCCGGCGTTCGGCGCACTGGGCGCGCTGACGTTTGAGGAACCGGACGAGACGCGCTTCCCTTCGCTGCGGCTGGGACGCGAGGCGTTGAGCGCGGGCGGAGTGGCACCGGTGGTTCTGAACTCGGCGAACGAGGAGGCGGTCGCGGCGTTCCTGCGTGAACGGATCACGCTGGGACGTATCGCGGAGGTTGTGGAATCCGCGTTGGCCGCCATACCCCAAAGGCCCGTTCAATCGCTTCAGGACGTAATGGAGGCCGACCGCGCGGCGAGGGAATTCACACGCCGTTCACTTTCGGATTGAGCGGATACGCATCATACGGCCGCCGTGATTCGTCATATATACGGTAAGTCGGCGCCCAAGGAGGCGTGATAAAGGAGGCGTGATAGTTGACGAACACATTCTACTGGCTAGCGGCGGCGCTGCTGCTAGGCATCCTGATAATGGTACACGAACTGGGTCATTTCTGGTTCGCGCGGTGGGTCGGGATCAAGGTTATGTCATTTGGCATAGGCTTCGGCCCTAAGCTGTGGAGTCATACGGCTGCAAACGGCATCACATACGTTCTGCGGCTGCTGCCGCTGGGCGGATACTGCCGCTACTACGGCGAGGACGAGACCGTCGAGCATGAGAGCGACGCGTTCTACCGTCAGCCGGTTTGGAAGCGCGCGCTGTCCACGTTCGCAGGGCCGATGATGAACTTCGTCTCGGCCATACTTGCGTTGTTCATACTGTACGCCTGTCTGGGTCTGCCCTCGTCGGTGCTGCTGTCCATTGACCGCGTCGAGCCGAACACCCCCGCCTCCGAAGCGGGACTGATGCCCGGCGACGAATTCACGCACGTGAACGGCGCGCCGATCACGTCCTACGAGGACGTTCGCGCGGCCATAATGAACACGACGGACGGCGGCAGCGTTGAGCTGGCCGTCGATCGAAACGGCGCGGCGATCACGGCGACGGTCACTCCGCGCATAATCGACGTCGCGGCGACGACGCCACAGATCGGCATCCGGTTCAAGCAGGGTTACACTCGTCTGGGCGTAGACGAGTCGCTGAAATACTCCGTCATCAATACCGGCGCGACGATCGGCGGCATGGCGGACTTCCTGCGCAGTCTGATTACCCGCGAGCAGAGCGCGAGCGGACTGGTCGGACCGTTCGGAACAATACGGATGGTCGCGGATCAGACCGAGATCGGCGGCATCCGTGAATACCTGTCGATGGCCGCGCTGATCAGCATCAACCTGGGCTTCTTCAACCTCCTGCCGATACCGGGATTGGACGGCAGCCGGCTGCTGTTCCTCTTGATCGAGAAGATACGTCGCAAGAGAATGGATCCAAACAAGGAGGGCATCGTTCATCTGGTGGGCATCGCGTTGCTGCTGTTGCTGATGCTGCCCGTTTACATCAAGGATGTAATGAGCTTATTCTGATTGGGAACGCCCCCTGCCGCGGCGGCGGCATCTCCCTCTAGAGGGCGGCAAGGGGAGGGACTCCCCGGCGGCAGAGGATCCTCCCCATTTAACGAAAGGTATGGGCGGCTTAGCCAGACCGCCCTGTGGTGACAGCATGACCAGAGCCGTGCGGGTCGGGAGCGCGCGTATCGGAGGCGGCGCGCCTATTACCGTCCAATCCATGACGAATACCGATACGCGCGACTGGGAGTCCACATCGCTCCAGATACGCGCGCTGGCGGACGCGGGATGCGACATAGTGCGCGTGTCGGTGTATGACGACGAGTGCGTTAAAGCGTCTCGCGCGATAATTGACGCGTCGCCCGTGCCTTTAGTAGCGGACGTCCACTTCCGAACGGATCTCGCGATAGGCGCGATAGAGAGCGGTTTCGCCAAACTGCGCATCAATCCGGGTAACATCGGCGGCGAGGCGAACGTCCGGCGGGTCGCCGACTGCGCGAAGGCGCACGGCGTACCCATACGCGTCGGCGTCAACTCCGGTTCGCTGGAGAAGGCGATGCTGGCCAAGCATGGTCGACCGACCCCGGAGGCGCTTGCGGAGAGCGCACTGTCCAGCGCGCGCACGCTGGAACGCGCCGGGTTCGATCAGATCGTGATAGCGGCAAAGAGCAACAATACCGCCGATACCATCTGCGCGTACCGCTTGTTGTCGAAGTGGTGCGATTATCCGCTGCATTTAGGCGTGACCGAGGCGGGACTGCCCGAGGACGGCGTCGTCAAGTCAGCCGCCGCGATAGGCGCGCTGCTGGCGGACGGCATCGGCGACACACTGCGCGTGTCGTTGTCCGGCGATCCCGTGCCGGAGGCGGAAACGGGGATACGCATACTGCGCGCGCTGGGGCTGCGCGGCGGCTTGGACATAATCGCGTGCCCGACATGCGGACGGGCTTGCATGGACGTCGCGTCCGTCGCCGCCAGGGTCAAGGCCGCGCTGGCCGCGCCCAGGTTCGCTCATATAGCCCCCAACGGCCCGGACGGGCTGTTTAAGGTGGCCGTGATGGGCTGCGTCGTCAACGGTCCCGGCGAGGCGCGCGAGGCGGATATAGGCGTCGCGGGAGCGCCGGACGGAGCGGCGCTGTTCGTCAAGGGCGAGTCCCCCGTACCGGTAAGGGGCGATCCCGCGCAGGCGTTGATCGACGCGATAGAGCGGAGATGGGGCGAACCCGGCTCGCATCCGCGGGAGACGATTCTGAAATACGCGCGGGGGTGAGACATGGGCGGCGCGAATTGGAAATCCATCCTGCCCAAAGACATCCCGTCCGATCGTCTGGAGCTGGATCGCGTGGTTCTAACGCGCGGCGGCGGTCGGATGCTGATACGCCTGACATCGTCCGAGTTGTGCGCCGAGAGCGAGTATCTCGCGATCAAGAAGACGTTCCAACGCGTGTTTCCCGAAACGCGCGTGTCGTTGCGCGTGACCAGCCCCGCGCTGGCCGACTCGTTCAGGCGCGAGCCGGAGGGTTTCGCGGCGTTTCTAACGGACTGCCTGTCGCGCAGCAACCCCGGTCTGCGCTCAATGCTCGCCAATACGCGATGGGAGATCAGGGACGATCCCGGGGGAACCGCCTCGCTGATGCTGACCGCCGAATCAGAGGCCAACCGCCGTTACTTCGCCGAAACCGAGCTGCCCGCGCGGTTATCGCGGTTATTGTGGGATGTGTTCCAGCTTCGAGCGACGGTCACGCTGCTGGATCGCGGCGATCTGGAAGAACAGGCGCGCCGTCTGGAGTCCTTGCGCGCGCAGAAATTGGAAGAAGACGCCAAG
>JAITDK010000004.1 GCA_031282605.1 Oscillospiraceae bacterium | reverse complement strand
CGCATAGTGAACCACCCCGGCCGCGTCAGTCGAGGCCATAGTCTCACCCTCAACCTCGATCGTCCCGCCGTCAATCTCCTCCAAATGATTCAAGCAACGCAGGAACGTACTCTTCCCCGAGCCGCTCCGCCCTATCACCGCGACGACCTCGCCGCGCTCCACCTCTGCAGACACGCCCCTGAGCACATCAGCCGTCCCGAATCGTTTCACTATATCCGTTACAGTGAGCACTGTTTATACCTCTATAATCCGCCCAACGCCCATCAGGTGGAATAATAATCAAACTTATGGATTATATAGTCGAATATCCTCGTTATTGCCGTATTCATTATCAGGTAGAACACTCCCGCGATTATCAGCGGCTCTATGGAGCCGGTGCGCGATGCCTCGTTCGTTGCGGCGCGGAACACCTCCGCCACCGCTATCACTGTCGCCAGCGCGGTGTCCTTTACCAGCGTGATTACCTCGTTGCTCGTGGGCAGCAGTATCCTCTTGATCACCTGAGGCAGTATCACCCTTGTGAACGTCTGGAACCTTGAGAAGCCCAACACCTTCGACGCCTCGTACTGTCCGCGCTCAATCGACATGATCCCGCCCCGATATATCTCAGCGAAATACGCCGCGTAATTCAGCGTGAACGCGATTATTGTCGAGTGCATACGGTTCGGCTTGATGTGAAGCGCGCTGGGCAGCAAAAAATGCACCGCAAATATCTGCAAAATCAGCGGCGTTCCGCGCATAACCAATATATACATACGAATCGGTTCGCGCAGCGGCGCGCGCCGGGACATACGTCCCAGCGCGACAAACAAACCCAGCGGCAGCGACAGCGACAACGTCCAGGCGAATATGATTAAGGTGTTGCCCAACCCGCCCGTCAGCAGATTCAGCAGCTTCATGAACGCTGTCCAGCTGCCTAAATATCTGAACTGTGACAGAAACTCCGATATAAACGCCATCCGCCGTCCCCTTATAAGGATAATATGATCCGCTTATTCACCCTTGGGCACTATCGTAATATCCGATCCGAACCATTGCGTCGAGATTTCTGCCAGTTTGCCATTCTCGGCCAAGGCCAGCAGCGCCGCGTTTACCGCTTCCGTCAACGCTATGTCGCCCTTGCGGAAGCCTATGCCAAACTGCTCCGGCACCAGCGTATCGCCCAGAATCGACAGCGCCGCGCCCTTTTCGGTGATATAGTAATTCGCGACGACCGTATCCATCAGCACCGCGTCCACGCCGCCCTGCTCCAGATCCATCAGCGCGACCATGTAGTCGTCAAATTCCGCTACATCACCAAGCGATGCCTTGAAATCCGGGCTGTCGTCCAGCGCGTCCACCGCGCTCGAACCCGCCTGCAGGCCGACGGTCTTGCCCGCCAGATCGTCAAGCGACGTGAATCCCGAATCCGCTTTAATCACCAGCACCTGCGCGTTGCCCAGGTACGGGATCGAGTAGTTGATCGTCTCCTTGCGTTCCTCAGTGATCGTAAAGCCGTTCCAAATGCAGTCGATCGCGCCGCTTGACAGCTCCAGATCCTTCGCCGACCAGTTGATGGGCTGCAGCGTCAGTTCCACGCCCAGTATCTCGGTCACGGCCTTGGCCACGTCCAGGTCGAACCCGATGTAATCGCCGTCCTCATCCGTGTAACCCATCGGCGGGAACGACGCGTCGAACCCCAGTATCAGCGCGCCATTCTCCAGAACCGCGTCCAGCGACTTGTCCGCTTCCTCAGCGAACCCCGCGCTCGCCGCGCCCAACGCCAACACCATCGCCAACAGCAGCCCCAACCAAGCTTGTTTCTTCATAACCATCATTACGCCCTTCCTTGATATTGTTGCATTTAATGCACGATCCGTCATAATTATACGAAATCCTGGGAATGCTGTCAACCGTCGCTCAATCTGTAACAGAAATTTTGTTGTTTCGCCAAATAATATGCGTAAAATGTCCTTTTCATTTACATCATATTGGTGTAAAATAGGTTGCTGGGGGGGATAATATGTCAAACGAATACGGCAGATCCGCGTTTGCGCGGCGATTGGTTGAGCTGCGCGCGCACACAGGGTTATCGCAGGCCGCGCTGGGCGCGGAAATGGGTATATCACAGCAGGGCGTAGGCAAGTGGGAATCGGGTCGCAGCGAGCCGAGCATCGAGAAGATCGACAAGCTGTCTCGGTTGTTCGGGATAACGGCGGACGTGCTGTTAGGCCGCGCGGAACTGCCGGCGGTATATTCGCAGGCCGTCGGCGACGGCGCGCGCGCTATCAGCGTCAATACCCTGAATTCCGACACGGTTCGGCGGCTGGCGCAGGTTGCGCGCGGCGAGCTGAAAACGGGAACGCAACTGCGCGTCACGCCTGATCAGCTTGAGGATTTGATCCGTCGCGTGGTAAACGAGGCGGTTCAGGCCGACGACGCGGCGAATGAACCGGAGGAGCAAAAGGCCCGGGAAGCGTAAGCACCCGACCGCGCGCGGCGTCGCGTGCGCTGACCGCGCGCGCGCGCTGGCCCGGGCGCGATATCCGCTGTTCCGCCAGGATAAGCTCCGCGCGCGATATAATAACGACGCGGTGACGTCCATCCTCCGCGTCCACGGGACAAACCAATATCACCAGATCATCAAGGCTGCTAGTCATAGCGGTCTCTCTTTCGTACGGTTCATGACGAATCCCCTAATAATACAAGAGTTAGCCATTATCCTATAAACTCCTGCATGACTGTACAGATTTAACATTTGCCATGAATCGATGAAGGAGCCGCCGCGATTAACGGCGGCTCCTTGGATTCACTGGCGTTCGTCAGTTCGTCAGGTCGAACACGACCTGATCCTGCGTCGCAGGGTTCGGGCCGGTATAGTTCTGGTTCGGAATCAGTATGATCTGGCTGGGCGTGATCGACTGCACCTTGTATGGGCCGTTGCTGACGAAGGAGTTCGCGTTCTGCGTCCAGGCCGATCCTCCGGTCTCGACGGCGGCCTGCTGCACGGGGCTGAACGTCCACGCGGTCAGCAGCGTAAGGAAGTGATCGCTCTCCTCCTTGATCTTGATTACCAACGTGTTTTCGTCGACAGCCTCGATGCCCAGCTGGGATTCGTCGGCCTCGCCGTTCTTGTATTCCTCCGCGCCGTCGATGTACAGCGTCAGCAAAGCGGCATTCTTCGCGTCGGTTTCGGGATCCAGTATGCGCTCATAGGTGTACACATAGTCCTGCGCGGTCAACGGGGTGCCATCGGACCACTTCAGGTCGCTGCGCAGATCGAAGGTGTATGTCAATCCATCGTCGCTAACCGTGAAGTCCTCCGCGTTCGCTCCTACCTGCTCGCCGGTCGCGGGATCGGTCGCTACCAGTCCCTCGAACGCCCTGCTTAACAGGGGCTGCATGACGGAGTTGTCCGTGATGCTCGGATCCGCGCCATACGGTTCGAACACGAACGACTGGGGCAGACGCATCGCGCCCTCGACGGAGGCGGTGTAGGTTTCGGCGGACACGGGCGGGGTGTAGGAGTATGACGACGCCGAGAACGTCGTAGTGTTGTTACCGCTTTCCGTGACGGTCACGCCGCTCTGGTAGCTGGTCGTTCCAGAGGTATCGCCCGTGTAGTAGGTGGTCGTTCCAGAGGTATCGCTCGTGTAGTAGTATGTGTTACCGCCGCTGGTGTAGCTAAGGCCGGAAGGATCGCTGTAGCTGATGAAGTTGCCGTTTGAGTCGTAGTAGTAGCCGTTCTTGTCGCGGTAGTAGAATCCATCCCACCACAGGCTGTCGTCACTGTCGCCGCTCACGTTGGCCGGATCGGAGTCGTCCCACGACGTATTGGTGTTCTGGTCGCTGTAATCCGGCAGATCTACGCCCTTGTATACGTAGGCCGGGTAAGGCGCGCTGAC
>JAITDK010000323.1 GCA_031282605.1 Oscillospiraceae bacterium | reverse complement strand
GATTCCGCGTATGGCGGCGCGCAGCGCGAAGAGGGCGCGGATCCGCGGAAAATCGAAGGTTTGTTTTCATGTTGCGCGTCCGCTTCGCGTTACGCGCCGCTAATGGAACGGAGGCCTGCTATCCGGATGACATACGCCAGACCCGAAAGCTATTACCGTTCGATAGACATAACTAACGATTTTATGTTTATGACGGTGCTTGGGGAGAATCCGCATATATGCGTGGCGTTGCTGCGTATCATGCTGCCGGATATCAAGATAAGTCACGTCGAGTATAAACCGCTGGATGAGCAGGATGCGCCGCCGGCTCAGCCGAACGTACAGCAGGCGTTCTCGCCCGGCGTCGATGTGCATGGCGTGCGCCTTGACGCGTACTACGCCGACGGGAGCGGCATGTACGACGTTGAGATGCACAACGGCAGAGGTCTTGAGCTGCCCAAGCGATCCCGCTCCATACGCAGCGCGATCAATAACAACACGCTCAAGCATGGCGCGGATTACTTTGAGCTGCGGCCATGCTACGTCATCTATATCTGCACATCCGACCCGTTTGACGACGATCTTTATCTCTACACCTACGAAATGCGCTGCGTTCAAAAACTATCCAAACGGCATAACGACGGCGAGTATGTGTTATACTTCAACGCGAATGGCAAGAGAGGCGACGTCTCCGAGCCGATAAAGGAATTCCTTAAGTATGTTCACAGTCCCAGCACGTACCCGGTTGCCGAAACGACAGTCGGCGTCGTCAGGGAGATTGACAAGTTGGTCAAGCACCACCAGAAAAGCCCGGAATGGAGGATGAAAGCGGATATGTTAAGCACGTATTGGCAAGGGGTTACGCATTCGATAAGGGAGGAGAGTCTTCGGGAAGGCATCCAGCAAGGCATCCAACAAGGCAAAAAGGAAGGCATCCAGCAAGGCAAAAAGGAAGGTATTCAGGAAGGCGTCCGATAAGGCGATAGGCAGCGGCAGCGTGCCACGGCGATGAAACTGCTTACGTTTGCTTTGCCGGTCAGCAAGGTAGCGGAGGCTACCGAACTGCCGCTGGACGAGGTGGTTTCCATACAGAAAACGATGAACGGCGCCCAGCCGCGCGATCCGCAGTGACTCCATATACCCAGGTACGAACCGGCGCCTTACAGTGATACTACCCATGAAGCCGCTGGTTAAACCGGCGGCTTTGTTTGTTATGGTCATTCAATACGAATGAAAGCGTGCAATATTGGGCGCAAATGCGCGCCGCGCTTGTAGAATTCAGCGGGACTGGCTATAATAGGCACGCGGAAACGCGCGCGCGGGGTCAACTTAACCCTTTAAAACAAAGCGTGCGCCATATTCCGCCGCCAAGGGATACGCGCCGCGCGCATAATCGTTAATTATAGGACGGGCTGGAAAACAATGGCGCGTCATTGCGGGAGGCACTATGGGCAATAACAGGAAGCGCGGCGGCACGATGCTGACCGGTTTCTCAATACTGGGAGCGGTAGGGCTGATATGCAAGGTTATCGGCATGGTGTTCCGTGTGAGACTGAGCGCGCAGATAGGCGCGCAGGGGATCGGGCTGTATCAGGCCGTGTACCCTACATATACCCTGCTGCTGACGCTCTCGACGGCGGGATTGCCTGTGGCTATATCCCGCATGGTGGCCGAGGCGACGACCACGCGTGACGAGCGCGGCGCGAAGAAGGTGCTTGGAACCGCGCTGGTTCTTATAGGCTCGATCGGCGCCGCGCTGACCGTGCTGATGTTCCTGGGCAGCGGCTGGTTGGCGGAACGGATCGGCGCGGCGGACGCGGCGACTGGGGTCAGCGCGCAAATGGGATTCCAGATGATAGCGCCGTCGATCGTGATAGTCGCGCTGATGAGCGCGTTTCGGGGATACATGCAGGGACATCGGATGATGCTGCCTACGGGCATGTCACAGTTGATAGAGCAGCTGGCGAAGGTGGCGATATCATTCCCGCTCGCGGCGTGGGGATTGAATAACGGCGGCGTAGCGATGGCCGCCGCGATGGCGCTGCTGGGGATAACGATCGGCGAGGGGCTGGCGCTGGCCTATATGCTGGTGACGACCATGGTTTGGTCGAAGCGATTCGGCGACGAAGGCGGATCCGAGACGGATATGGCCAGTGCGGCGGTTGAGCTGGATTCATCGGAGCTGGCCGGACGGCGGCGCCGTCCGATATTGATCCGGATGCTGTACATTGCGATCCCGATAACGATGGGCGCGGCGATTGTGCCGTCGCTGGGATTTATCGATTCCGCGATGATCATCAACAGGCTGATATCCGCCGGGTTCACGCATGAGGCCGCGCAGACGCTGTATGGATTGCAGTCAGGCGCGGTATTGTCTTTGCTGAACGTGCCCACCGCGCTGGCTCTGGCTGTAGCGATGAGTCTGGTGCCGATCATATCCGCGGCGAACGTGCGCGGCGATAAGGCGGAGGTACGCTCGCAGACGACGCTCAGCCTGCGCCTGGCGTTCCTCATTGGCTTGCCTTGCGCGCTGGGCATGTCGTTGCTGTCCACTCCCATCATCAGGCTGCTGTACTCGGGTTATACGGCCGAGCAGATCGATACGGCGGGGCGGCTGCTGTCGATCGGCGCGTTTACGATACCGCTGTTCATACTGGTGCAGGCGGCGGAAGGCGTGCTGCAGGGCG
>JAITDK010000304.1 GCA_031282605.1 Oscillospiraceae bacterium | reverse complement strand
AACAGCCCGTCCGTTGTGTTGCTGCTCAAGGAGAACATCGGCACGGACGACGCGCCGAACGTGAAGAACACGGTGGTGGATTTCATCGACGCTTCGACCGTCGACTTCACGGACGACACGCAGGCTGAGGGCTTCCGCGCGCGGGTCTCTGAGTTGCTGGGTAAGGCTGAGTCCGGGCTTAGGACATTCGACTTGTTCCAATACACGTGGGGTTCGTTCACGCTGGATTTCACCGGCGCACTCGATGGGCAGAAGTATTCCGCCCAGTTCAATAACCTGAGCGACAGCGACCATGTGTTCAAGTCGATCCCGTTCCCCGTACTCGTGAGGATCTTGCAGCAAGAAGGCAACTACGCCGTCTACCTGGGCGGAGCGTGGTGCCCGTACTCTAAGGGATTCCTGGCGCCGATCAACCAAATCGCCAAGTCCTACGGCGTGAACGCGATCTACGTGTTCGATCCGCGCCTGGACGGTAAGGGCAGCAGCACCGAAATTCGCAGGGACGAAGGCATAGCCGGGCTGTTCGTGAGGCTTAGCGCATACCTGCAGACATACTTCGGCGTGGACTACAACGCGTATACGTTCGCAAACGACGAATTCTACCTGTCGAAGAAACTCGGCGTAAAGAGCGAGGATCTGCTTATCGCCGGACGACTGGTAACCCACTTCGGCGTGCCTACGCTGCTGGTATACAACAAGGATAACGTCGACGCCAACGGCAATCCGCTGGCCATCGCGGCGCAAACCAGCTCATCAGGCAGCACTTACGCAGGAATTATCCAGTCCGCCGCCGAACCTGTCAAGTATGGCACGGCGGTCACGCCGGACGACGCGCAGGCCGATACGCTGTACTACGAAGGCGTATCCTTCATAGACGCCGCCAAGACGTCGATCTACGGCGAGAAGGCCAGGCTGTCGATATTCAGCTTCTTCGAGGATTTCTTCGGCGGAAAGACGATCCGCACGCTGAAGTAACCGTTCGGCTGAAAGACGGTCGTTAGGCGACCGTTAGAGCGACACCAGCGAGTGGAGCGCGCAAACGTGCTCCACTCGTGTAATCAATTATTGCAGGAGGCGTGTAACATGTTCAACAAGCGGCTTAAGCGGGATTGCTCAATAACCCTAACAGCCTTCCTCATCATCTCCGCGCTGGCCATCTACCTCATTCCCGGCGCGAACGCGGAAGACGACGTGCCTTGGTATTGCAAGCTAGAGACGCCGGCATCGGGGGCCGCCGGTTCCTGGGCGGCGTCATCAGACGTACCGACGGACGATACCGAGTGGGGCGTGAAGTTTTCAACGCATACGATAAGCGGAGACTCGATCTCGCAATCCGCGTTCATCGAGAATAAACTGACCATACTAAACATATTCGCAACGTGGTGCCCGTCGTGCGTCGCGGAACTGCCGGAATTGGGCAGGATCGCCGACGAATATGCCGAAAAGGGAGTACAGCTTATTGGTGTGCTGCAGGATTCAGTGAACCCGGACACCGGCGCGGTGGATACGTCCGCGCTCGCGGACGGCATCGCCCTGCTGGAGAACGCCGGTGTGCGGTATCCCGTGCTGCTGCCCGACGCCGGGCTGTGGAACGCGTTCATAGTCGACCTGCAGTTTGTGCCGACGACATTCTTCCTTGATGAAACGGGCGCGGTGTTCAAGACGCTGCTCGGTTCATATGACGCGCAGCGATGGGTCGAGGAGATTGAGTCCGCCATAGCCACACTGGACGCGCGTTAGCGTAAATAAAGGGGGATTCAGTATGACGCGGAGGGAATCGCGCCGGGAAGGCGGTCGGCGTTGGATATCGCCGACCTTGATCGGGTGCGGGACGATTCTGATTGTCATTGGGGTCGCGCGCGGTGAACTCGGCGTCATACTGATGAAGGCCATCCGTGTCTGCATGGAGTGCGTAGGCATCGGGTAACGAACGCGTTTATCTGAAACGAACGCGTTTGCCCGATGTCGGCGCGCGTTATAGACGTCGATACCATTCATGAAGGAGCGGTGAATTCGGTGCGTCAGCGTTCTATAAGGGGATTCGTCCAAGCGGGCTGGGCGTTGCTGACCAACGGACATTTAACTGGGTTCTGGACGGGGAGATTGTATCAGGGCCGCCTGAAGCAAATCTGCGTTCCGGGACTGAATTGTTACTCTTGTCCCGGCAGCCTGGGATCGTGCCCGATCGGCGCGCTGCAGGCGGTGCTGGGTAAATCGGGATATCGGTTCTCATATTATCTCGCGGGTTTTTTCCTATTAATGGGCGGCGTGCTGGGACGGTTTGTGTGCGGGTTCCTCTGCCCGTTTGGATGGATACAGGAACTGCTTCACCGGATTCCGCTGCCTAAGGGATGGAAGGAACGCGTGAGCGGGTTCGGCTTTGACCGCACGCTTAGATGGCTTAAGTATATAATATTGGTTTTATTCGTGGTCGCGCTGCCCTTGACCGTCGTGAACGCGGTCGGCGGAGGCTCTCCCTGGTTCTGTAAATGGATATGCCCTGCGGGTACGCTAGAGGCCGGAATCCCGCTGGCCATTCAGAACCCGATGATCCGCGACGCGCTCGGCCTGCTGTTCAGTTGGAAGGCGTTTATATTAACGATAACCGTCGCCGCGTCCATATTGATAGCGCGACCGTTCTGCAAGTATGTCTGCCCGCTTGGAGCGATATACGGCTTGTTCAACAAGGTCGCCATGTTTCGCTATTATATTGATGAGAATAAATGTACGTCGTGCGGCGCCTGCCGCAAAAACTGTCCGATGAGGATAGACCCGGCGCGCGAGTGCAACCATATAGAATGCGTGCGATGCGGGAATTGTCGGCGCGCTTGTCCCGCCGGAGCCATTGGACGCACTGATCCGCGCAGCATTGCGGCGAGGCGCGATAGTTTGAAAATCTGAGAGCCAGCGGGCTGACGCTGCATGAATCCTGCAAATTCATCGGTTAATCAGGGAACAAAATGAAATAATATGAATCAAAAGGGGTGGGTTTTGACTAACCTTGAACGCATCATGGAAAGAAGGGCTTCACATTGATCCGGATGAAATCCAGTCTTACAAAAGCTCGCCGCGCGCGCGTCCTCGCAATGGTGATCGTTGCGGCGTTGCTGACACTGAGCGCGTGCGCCTTGGCTGACGCGCCAGTCACGCCGATTGACGCACAAAGCACGGTGTTATCCGCGTTTGCGGACAAGATCGACGTCGAATACGCGAAGTCGGCGCTTGAGAATATCCGCGCGTTCGGCAATAACCCCGACCTTGGATTCCGCAACGCCGGTTCGGCGGCCGAGCTGGAAACCGGGGATTATATCGCGGCCGAGATGGAGCGATTCGGGTTTACCGTAACTAAAGAGCCGGTTGAATTGGATACATGGACATTCAAGGAAGGCAGCGTTATATTCACCGACACTGAAGGCGGTGAATATACGGCGCTTTTAGCGGCGGAACAGATAGACTTCCACGTGAAGGATCAGGCGTACGAGATCATATACGCAAACTCAGGCACGGACGCCGACTATGAGGGTCTGGACGTCGCCGGGAAGTTTGTGCTGGTGGACATCAATCAGGTAGAGGATTGGTGGATCAACTGGCCGGCGTATCAGGCCGTCGCGAAGGGTGCGGCGGGCGTCATCGCGGTAAGCTCCGGCGGATACGCGACATATACGGAGGATACGTTAGGCGTGCAGGATTATTGCGGCCCGGCTGACGTGCCCGCGCTGAACATCAGTATCACGGACGGCAACGCGCTGAAAGCCGCTATCGAAAAGAACGGCGGCTCGGTTACAGCCATCCTGACGGTCGATAGCACGGTAACGTATAGCGGCGAAGCCTATTCTATCGTATGCGAACTGCCCGGCACGGACGGCGCTCTGCAGTCTGTCAGCCTGATCGGGCACTATGACGGATACTTCCACGCCTTTGACGATAACGCGTCCGGCAGCGCCGCGCTGCTGGGCATCGCCAAGGCCATGAGCGATAGCGGCTATAAACCCCGCCGGTCTATCCGTATCGTGTTCAATCCGGCGGAAGAATGGGGCTTTGCGGACTCGCGGTATGACTGGGCGGCGGGCTGCTGGGTCAGCACGCGCAATCACCCCGAGTGGGCCGACGATACGTTCCTGACCATCAACATAGACGGGGGCGTGGTTCACGGCAGCGCCGATTCCTACAGGATGCGCGTGCCGTATGAGTTCGCGGACTTTATCCTATCCTACGGCAAGAGCGTTGACGGCAACCCGCTGGACGGATTTGACGTCTCGTCGCCCATGTGGACGTGGACGGAAGGCTGGCCATACTCCATCTCAGGCATCCCGGTTATCGACAGCGGGATGATAGAAGACGACGGCGTGGGAGAAAGCGCTTACCATTCAAGCAGCGACAACGAAGAATCGTCGGGATATGATCCGGAAACGTTCGCCTACAGCATTAAGTTGTACGGATCGCTGGCGATCATGTTCGATCAGACGGACGTAAGGCCGACGGATTACGCAAGCTTCTTCCGTGCCTTCGCCTCCCAGATCAATACGGACGGCGACGAGAACGCGTCAGCGCTCGCTGCTGCTGCGGCGGCGGCTGAGGAAGCCTCGGTCGCGCTGGCCGAACGTCTATTGAGCGTCCCGACCGAAGACGCGGACGCGGTAAACCGGCAGCTCAACGCCCTGTACAAGGATATACAACAGAAACTGTATACGATCGATTGGAATGAATCGGTACAGTTTGTATATAAGTATAAGCAAACCAACGTGGCTGCGCTGCGCGACGCGATCGAGGCCGTCAAGGTCGGCGACGCGATAACCGCGCTGGATGAATATCTCTGGCAGATTGACCTCAACTGGTACGCCTACTCGTTCGACGAAGCGACGGTTGAATACTTCATCAATCAGGTTCTTCGGCCGGACGCCAAGAATGCGTGGGGAACGGGTTACATTGACTCCGCCGCTAATCTGCATGGCGTAATCCGTTCGCTAATGGAAAAAAACGACAGCGGCTCGGCGGATTTCGCGGACGAGATCGCCATACTGGAGCGGGAACTGTCGCTTCAGGAGGAAGACCTCAACGCCGTTATTGTCGAAGCGATTGCGGATATCGAATCAATCACCGAGGTTATCGGCACGATCGCAAAGTAGGTTCACGGGTCAGGCAAGAAAGCGGCGGCACGAGTAGTGCCGCCGCTATTAAGTTTAAACCGATTCGCCGCAATCGCCGTACCACTTGCTTTGTTCCCGAAACAGTCGGGCGTATTCACCGCCGCTATCGAGCAGTTCCTTGTGTTTGCCGTCCTCGACTACCGCGCCGTCCTTGAATACGATTATGCGATCCGCCAGCGCGGCGGCCGAGATACGGTGCGTCACGAACACAACGGTTTTATTTTCGGCTAGATCGATGTATTTCTTGAACGTTTCCGCTTCGGCGAGCGGATCGAGATTGCCCGTTGGTTCGTCCAGTATAATGAAATCACGACCGCGATAGGCGGCGCGGGCGATCGCGAGCTTCTGCCACTGACCGCCGGACAGATCTGTACCTCCGCTATCCTTGCCGAGCAGCGCGTCTTTCTCCGCTCCGTCAAAACCCGAGAACGCAAGAGCGCCCTCAATCCCCGTCTCATCGCGCGAACGATCGACGTCGCCGAAGAACACATTGTCGCCGACCGTAAACGTAGTATACCTCGATGGATCCTGCATGACGGTTCCGAAATCATTCATGGAAACGACGCGCAGTTCCCCATCCGACGGCGTGAGCATACCGACGGCCAGCTTAACGAACGTCGTCTTTCCCGCCCCATTCTCACCCACCAGCGCGACCTTCTCTCCAGCTTTGATGGTAAGCGTAACGCCGTTTAACACATACCTGTCCGTAAGCGGATAGCGGTAGCGCAACCCACAGCACTCGACGACGCTCCTTTCAGGCGGTTCGACGCGCCCGGTTGTTTCCGGCAGCGACATCATATCGTGAAATTGAGCGGCTTCGTTCTTCTTTGACGCAAAGGTCGTTACCGCCCGCAGCAGATCTATTACGTCGTTGGACAGCGTATTGGTCAACTGCATTACGGCGGCCAGCGCGCCTAGCGTGATTTGCCCTGCCGCCATCATCATTATGGCCAAAATGCTGCCCGCGGCGATAACCAGGTTAGCGATAAGGCCGTCCACGGATCGCAGCAGCGTGTTATGCCGCACCAGTTCGCGTTCGGCGAGGGTGTAGTCGTCGGCCAGCTTCTTCCACTTGCTGAATATGAAATCGTGCAAGCCTAGCGTAAGCAGTTCCTTACCGGAAACGGATATCATCAGGTTCTGGAAATAGTCCATCTTCCGGCTGGCTTCCGTGTGCTCCTTGCGGAACTTGAACTGCAGTTTGCTGTTCGTGAACACGAACCACACGCACGGCAGCGGCGCGAACAGGATTATCAGGCACAGCAGGGGGTTGAATATGTATAGCGTCGCCGCGATGCCCGCCACCGATATAACTTTGCCTATGATATGGAAACCGGCGCGCATCACGTCCGTGCCCACGCCTCTCCATTGATCGCCGACGAATGTGAATGTCTGCTCAATGTTATCGTTGATCTTGGAAACCTCGAAATACTCCGGTGATATGGAGGCCAGCTTCGCGAACATCTTCGTTTGCATAAATTCCTGCAGTCGATTGGTCTGCACTAGATCCAGCCGCTCGATATACTCCGTCCGATAACAGTAGCGCTCAATCATCCCGGCGGCGTATTCTATAGCAAAATACGCGGCCAGGAGCAACGCCGCCGGCAGCACGGTTTTCTCGATGGGAGCGAGCTGCGCCGCGCTAATATAGCGTTCCCATATCAGCGCGAGCGCGGGACGAAGCAGCGCAAGCGTGATCACCAATCCGAGGAAGACGCAGCTGACCAGCGTTGTGGAGCGAAAGGTATACAGCCACAGCGAGAACAGGTGGGTCAAGCGCGGCTTGGCCTCACGGTTGACGGCGTGTTCCACAGCGGACGTACGGTCAGTCACTGGCTTCACCGCCTTTCGTATCATACCATTGTTTCTGCGCGTTCCACATGTCCGCGTACAACCCGCCGGACGCAAGCAGCGCCTCGCGGCTGCCGGACTGGGTGACGCGTCCGCCGGAGATAACTAAAATGCGGTCGGTTATGGATGTGGAACCCAGACGATGCGTTATGAATATGGCGGTCTTGCCCGCCGCCATCTCCGCGAATTCCTCGTAGAGTCTGCTTTCAGCCATTGGATCGAGTTGACTGGTAGGTTCGTCCAGTATCAGTATAGGCTTTTCGCCCATGAACGCGCGCGCTATAGCGATGCGCTGCCACTGTCCGCCGCTGATATCAACGCCGCCGCTGAAGTCCCTCCCCAGCAGCGTATCCGTGCCGGCCGCCAGTTCGCCGACGAATTCGTCAACGCCCGCTTTATTTATCGCGGCGGCTATGGCGGCCTTGTCGCCCAGCTTGCCTATATCTCCGGCCGCGACGTTCTCTTCCAGCGTCATGTTGTAGCGGGTGAAGTCCTGGAATACCGCGCCGAACATCCGCTGCAGCGCGGCGCGCGAGTATTCGCGGATGGGTATGCCACCCACGAGTATCTCGCCGCTATCAGGCTCAAACAGGCCGAGCAGCAGTTTCACCATAGTGGACTTGCCTTCGCCATTCTCTCCAACGATCGACACCTTCTCGCCGGACTGGATATTAAACGTCAGTCCGCGCAGAATCTCCTTGCCAGTGCCGGGATACTTGAAATGAACGTCGTCAAACTCCACCGCGCAAGATGCCGGCGGATCGTCGATCGCGCCGCGCCGCTCATCGGACAGGTTGAAATACTTCTCATAATAGTCGAACGTTTTGATATGAAACTCACTCCAGCGGAACAGAAACGTCGCGCCGTCCAAATCCCTCATCAGTGTGTTGAACAACGCAATCGTAAGGCTTATAGTCATGCCGATATCCAAACCGCCGCTATAGCACAGCCACAGCAGGATAAGCGCGTTGCCCATCTGCACCGCCATTTTGATGTTGCCGCCCGCAAACTGCCTCCTTAGGTTCTTAAAATAGTATCCCTCATATTCTTTATTGCGACCGCTCAGCCGCGTACGGTATGTGTCTATTAGGTATCCCGACAGCCCGAACAGCCTGTTTTCTTTGACATATTCGCGCGAACGCAGCATCCCGCCAAGCAAGCTGTACGAATGTTCGCGTTTCCAGTAACCTTCAATTTCATTATATATGTTCTCATTCGTTTTGGACGAGACGTACGTTTCAATAATAAACGGGACGACTATGGTTAATACCATCCACCATCGCACGCTCGCGAACAGCCACAGCGTCCCCGCAGCCCCGATGATTGACGCAACCGCTATTCGCAGATACATCGGAAACAGATGGCGCGCGGCGTTCTCAACCCGATTGTACGCTTTGTCGATTATTTCCTTGCCCGCTTCGCTCTCGATGTGCTCATACTTCATTCGCTTGAGTTTCTGGAGCATCTTGCCCTTATACGCGGTGCGCAGCGCGAGCCGACATCGCGGTTCGGCATAGACATACATAAACAGATCGCCCAGCAGCGGCTGCACGATCTTCAGCGCGGCAAACAGCGCGAGATACGGAACGAAAGCCGCGAGCGTTGTCGAGCCGCCTGCCACGCCTAACCCTAGGTTAAACAGGCTGCCGTTAACCCAAATACTGATAACCCCCATCACGCCGTCCACCGCGGCGACCAGCGGCACGAGAATCACAATCACAGGTATCTCGGCGTACAAAACGCCCAATAGATCGCGATACGCCCTGTATATACGCTTCACGCAAACACCCCTGTCGCTTCGCTATATCGACACTATAATCCGCGCGCGGCGGTCAGTCAAGCAATCCAGGATATTCATTACCGAAAGCTGGCGATTGAAGCGCGATAACGCCAATATTTGCATGATTCGCCGGCGGTTGATGCAAATTCCCTCGAAATAATGGTTGACAAATCCCGTTCAACGCCTTACAATCAACTTGTAAAATGACGCGGTATATACATCTTGCGTCATTTTACAACCGTTCTATTACCGCTATTCATGAATGGGAGGGACAGGCGTGACAAAAACGACGAGGAGAACCGCCGCAATGCTGGCGCTGTTTGCGCTGATGATGACGGTGTGTATGGGCGCGATCGCCGAAGGCTTTGTGTCGCAAGTGGCCACGGCGCCGGAGAATATCGCGGAAGAGCAGGTCGTTCGGTTGCTGATGTCTTACGAGATCAGCGAATGGAACCCGCTCGTGCCATCCGACGCGACGACATGGGCGAATTACATAGATTCGCTGGTCGAGTATGACAACTACGGCATGTGCCAGCCGTGCCTGGCCGAATCGTGGATCAAGTCCGACGACGGGCTGGTCTGGACGTTCAACATCCGTCAAGGCGTGCCGTGGCAGTACAACGACGGCAGCGAGTACGGCGAGGATGTTAAGGCGCAGGACTGGGTCACTACCGCGAAGTATATTCTGACGCCTGAGCACGCCTCGCGCACCGCCGACCTACTCTATATCTTCGAGGGCGCTGAGGCCTATTATGACGCGCTGTCGCGCGGTGAGGAAGGCGACTGGGATGCGGTGGGCATCCGCGCGACCGGCGATTACACGCTGGAGTTCACGCTGATCAATCCGCTGCCGTACTTCCTGTCCATGCTGACATACAACTGGGGTTACCCCACCTGCACGAAGTATCTGGAAGAGATGGGCGATAACTTCGGGATAGACCCGTTCTCGTTCCTGTACTGCGGCGCGTTTTTGATTGAGGATTGGCAGCCCGAGTCGATCCGAATCGACGTGGCGAACCCGCTGTATTGGGATAAAGAAGACATTCACGTCGAGCGGATCGAGCGGCAGTTCAACGCGGAAGCCTCTACCCTGGAGGCCGAGCTGCTGCTGCGCGGCGAAACTACATACGCCGATATCCCGACAAGCCAGCTGGACGCTTGGATCAACGATCCGGCGCGCGAAAAGCTGATTCGCCCGAGTATTCCGTCGGGACGCAGCTATTGGTTGCTGTTCAACTTCTGGCCGAACTTCCCGGAACAATATGACCGCGAGAATTGGCTGCTGGCGGCGAACAACTATAACTTCCGCAAGAGCATATACTACGCGTTTGATAGAATCGCCGCTATGTCGACGGCGGATCCATATCATCCGGAGAATTTCGTGATGCGCACGGTCACGCCGCCAAACTTCGCCGCGGCGGCCGGTAAGGATTACACGCAGTTGGGCGATTTAGCCGATATCACGAACACGGATCAGCATCAGCCGGAAAAGGGACTGGAATACAAGGCGCTGGCCGTAGAGGAACTGACGGCGGCGGGCGCGAAGTTCCCCATCCAGATATACATGCCGTACAACACGGGGATCGCGAACAACCCGGAACGCGCGCAGGTTATCGAGCAGCAGCTGGAAAGGGATCTGGGAATCGACTACATCGATATCATCCTTGAGGGATACCCGGATACGGATTACCTGAACGTTACGCGGCGCGCCGGCAATTACTCCCTGATGGAATCGTACTGGGGCCCCGATTACGCGGATCCGGAAACGTATACCGACCCGTTCGCGATAGGACAGAAGTATAACTACATCTATATGGCGGATGGCTTCGGCGAGGCGACGACGTCGGATGATCCCGAGGGGCGTCTCGGGTTCGACGGCGGGTTCTGGAAGAACGCTGTGTACGATCAAATGGTGATCGCCGCCGCCAGCGAAGTGCTGGATCTTGAGAAGCGGTATGTCGGACTGGCGAACGCGGAGGCTTGGCTGATCAATCAGGCGTTTATTGTACCGCTGGGCGCTGTGTATTCGACGGGTTATCTGTCCAGCTATATGAATCCGTTCGAGTCCCAGTACGCGCTGTTCGGGATGAGCGGCGATAGATATAAGTATCAGTATGTGATGAAAGAACCAATGGGAACGGATGAGTTCCTGGAAAAACAAGAGATATGGGAGCAGGAACGCAATGAACGTATATCGGCTGCACAAGCAGCAGGTATTGACTACTAGACAGCAGTGACACGGCGGGCGGGGTACCTCCCCGCATCGCTCGTCGACGGAATGCGTTTGGTTGCGCTGTGTAATCATCGGTTGCTCGCTGCGGCGGGACGCTGTTCGATCTGCGGATCGAATGCGCTTTAAGTTACTGGCGCCCCGCCACTATGATGTTAGTTGACTGTTCCATTATAGCATTTATACTGGCGGGGCGCAGGAGTTGGAACGGTGGAACGGTGGAACGAGGAACGTCCCTGCGGGGAGCCTGGGACTCTGTCCCAGACCCTGCGAAGGGCTATCCGCCCTTTCGAATCCTGACCAGGCTTCGCCTGGACCATCGTGATACAC
>JAITDK010000303.1 GCA_031282605.1 Oscillospiraceae bacterium | reverse complement strand
AGCCGACCATCCGGAACTCGAACTTGTTGCCCGTGAACGCGAACGGTGATGTGCGATTGCGATCCGTAGTATCCTTCGGAAAGCGCGGCAGTACGTCCACGCCTATCTCCATCGTGGTCTTATCCTTCTGCGCGTACGGGCTGCCCGTATCGATGGAGTCGATGACGGCGGTCAGTTCCTCGCCAAGGAATACGGATACGATGGCCGGGGGAGCCTCGTTCGCGCCCAAGCGGTGGTCGTTACCCGCAGTCGCTACCGATACGCGCAACAGTCCCTGATACTTGTCGACGGCCTTGATCACAGCGGCCAGGAACAGCAGGAACTGCGCATTCTCACGCGGCGTGTCGCCTGGTTCAAGCAGGTTGTCGCCGGTGTCGGTGGCCATCGACCAGTTATTGTGCTTGCCGGAACCGTTCACGCCCGCGAACGGCTTCTCATGCAGCAGGCACGCCAGGCCGTGCTTGTCGGCGATCTTGCGCATGACCTCCATGGTCAGCTGGTTGTGGTCGGTGGCGATATTGGTGGTAGCGAATATCGGGGCCAATTCATGCTGCGCCGGCGCGACTTCGTTGTGGCGGGTCTTGCTGGCGACGCCCAGCTGCCAGAGCGACTCATCCAGATCCTGCATGAACGCGGCGACGCGAGGCTTGATCGAACCGAAGTAATGATCTTCCAGTTCCTGTCCCTTCGGCGGTTTAGCCCCGAAGAGCGTGCGTCCGCAGAACACCAGGTCGCGGCGCTCAAGGTATAATTCCTTATCTATTAAGAAGTATTCTTGCTCACTGCCGACCGTAGATGTTACGCGCCGGCTATCCGTGTCGCCGAACAGCCGCAGCACTCGCAGCGCCTCGCGGTTCAGCGAATCCATCGAGCGCAGCAGCGGGGTTTTCTTATCCAGCGCCTCACCCGTGTACGAGCAGAACGCGGTCGGAACGCACAGCGTATGTTCCTTTATGAACGCGTATGACGTAGGATCCCACGCCGTATAGCCGCGCGCCTCGAACGTCGCGCGCAGCCCGCCGCTGGGGAAGCTGGACGCGTCCGGCTCGCCCTTTATCAATTCCTTGCCGGAGAAATTCATTATTACGCCGCCGTCGCCGGTGGGCGAGATGAAGCTGTCATGCTTCTCGGCCGTGATTCCAGTCATAGGTTGGAACCAGTGCGTAAAGTGGGTCGCGCCCAGCTCGACCGCCCAATCCTTCATCGCGTTGGCGATGACATTCGCGTCGGCCAGCACCAGCGGCGTTCCCGTCTTGACTGAGTTCTGCACGGACTTGTATACGTCGCGCGGCAGCCGTGTGCGCATAACCCGATCGTTGAATACGAGTGAACCATATTCCTCGGCGACATTCATAAGCTCAATACCCCCCATTTCATTGCGTCTCATTGCGTTGGGATCATTATCTCAGCACTATTGATTATTGTCTACAGTCCGGGAGTATACCACGAACGGCGAGACTAGTCAATAATTGCAGGATGAAATCGCTAAAAATTCATTTTACCGTTCGGCGCGAGCTGCGGAACAGCGTCCGGAAGGTGGAATTTTTCCGTCGCAAAACCTTTGCATAACGCTCGCGGATATGATATGATAGATAGAAGAAGTAGGAATAAGTTGTGCGAATCGACTCATACGATGCGTCCGCACCAGACGGACTAGGAGGGGTTGGGATGAATACCGCAGCCCGTGCACCCGTTGTGAGAGCAAAACCCAAGGCCGCCAAAGGCATAGCAACCTATCTGCGCAGGTACTGGACGCTGTATCTGCTATTGGCGTTGCCGCTGGCTTATTTTGCCATATTCAAGTATACGCCGATCGCGAACATACTTATCGCGTTCAAGCAGTATAACATGACCAAGAGCGTTTGGCACATGCAGTGGGCGAAGAATAATGGTTGGGAGTTTTTCATCAAGGCGTTCAGCAACCGCGACTTCCTGTACGCGCTGCGCAATACGATAACGCTCAACATGCTCGACCTGGTCGTGGGCTTCCCCGCGCCGATATTGCTCGCACTGCTGCTTAACGAACTGCCGTTCAAAGCCTTCAAGCGCGTTACCCAGACCGTCGCCTATATGCCCCACTTCCTGTCGTGGATTATCATATCACAGCTGGCGCTGCAGCTGTTCGCGCCCACAAACGGATTGGTCAACATGGCGCTAAGGAACCTGGGTTTCGGCACGATACCCTTCCTAAACGACTCCGCGCACTGGGTGTGGACATATGTGTTCCTCGGCATATGGCAGAGCGTGGGCTGGAACACGATCATATACCTCGCCGCGATAACGGGCATCAACCCCGAGCTTTACGAGGCCGCCAGCGTCGACGGCGCGGGCCGATTCCGCAAGATATTCCATGTAACGCTGCCGGGACTGAAGCCGACTATCGTCGTGTTGCTGATACTCAGCCTCGGGCGCATACTGGGCAGCGACTTCGATAGGCCGTACGCGCTGACCAACAAGATAGTCAACGACGTGTCGAACGTCATAGCGACGTTCGTGTATACGTCGGGCATCAAGAGTATGCAGTTCTCGCTGGCTACGGCGGTCGGATTGTTCCAGTCCGTCGTTTGCGTGATATTCCTGCTGGGTGCCAATACCATCGCGGAACGCTTGGGCGAGAGGGGGTTGATGTAGGTGATCAAATCTAGATCGCAGCGGATCGGTGACTGGGTGGTCGTGTTCTTCTGCCTGTTGATGATCCTCATATGCCTGCTGCCGCTGGTTAACATACTCGTCCGATCGCTGTCCTCGCCCGAAGCGTTGATCAAGAACAAGGTGTGGCTCTGGCCCGTCGGGCTGAACCTCACCGCGTACACCGCCGTGCTTAAAGACAGCCGCTATACCTGGAGCCTGCTGTGGACGGCTATGATGACGGTGCTCGGCACGGTCATATCGCTGATCATGACGTCGCTGTGCGCGTATCCGTTGATCTATCCTAACCTCAAGGGCAAGAGGGTCATCAACGCGTTCATCATATTGACGATGTACTTCAGCGCGGGCACGATACCCACCTACCTGCTGATAAAGGATCTGGGGTTGCTGAACAACCCGCTGGTGCTGGTGCTGCCGTACTGCCTGAGCGTGTTTAATATGATTATCATGCGCAGCTTCTTCTATGGAATACCGGACAGCTTGCGCGAGTCGGCTGAGATTGACGGCGCGGGACCGATACGAGTACTGGCGGGCATCTACCTGCCGCTGTCTACGCCCGTTATCGCGACGCTGGCGCTGTTCTACGCGGTCGGACGGTGGAACGGCTATTCTGACGCGCTGATGTTCATATCCAGTAAATTCCGACAGTACTGGCCTATCCAGCTGCTGCTGTATCAGATAATGAACAGCTCGCAGGGTATCGACGCGACCCAGATGGAGAGCGCGCCCGGTCTGGCGGATACGATCAAGGCCGCGACGGTCATGTTCGCGACGATTCCGATACTGTGCGTATATCCATGGCTGCAGAAATACTTCATCTCCGGCGTAACCCTCGGCGCTGAAAAAGGCTGAGGATTCCGTTGTCGGTGTTTGTATTATATCAAAGGAGGGTTACTCATGAAGAAATTCCTGGCGCTGTTTCTCGCGGTTATGATGACCGCAACGCTGTTCTCTTTCGCCGCCTCGGCGGAAACTGCGGACAGCGCGCTTCTCGCTGAGGCGGGGCTTGAAGTCGGGCCGGACGGCGCGTATCGTTTCATTGAAACGCGCAAGATCACGGTAGAGATATTCGACCGCGGTCTGGACAACGGCAAGACTTCCGCTTATGACAACAAGTGGACCCAGTGGATCCACGACAGCGTGTTAGCCAAGCATAACATCGATGTCGAATACC
This sequence comes from Oscillospiraceae bacterium, assembly GCA_031282605.1. GTDB lineage: Bacteria > Bacillota > Clostridia > Christensenellales > Aristaeellaceae > BNUH01. The sequence goes on along the minus strand of JAITDK010000303.1, from coordinate 5,358 downwards.
AGCCTGTAGACCGCTGGACAGAGGTTGATCAGCTGAACAACCTGCTGGCCGCAGGCGACGCGCCTGACGTATGCGTAACGTACGACTATTCGACCATTCAGAACTACGCCAAGATGGGCGGCGTGACTGATCTGGCCGAGTATGTGGACAAGTACGCAAGCGTGCTCCCGAGTCTGTGGGGCTGGCTGGGCGAATCCAACATATACTGGGACAAGGATCCAGCCACAGGCAGCATCTGGGCATTGGAGGCCAAGCTGGCCGTCAACACCCGCATCAACACGTTCGTGCGCCAGGACTGGCTGGAGAAGCTAGGCATAGCCGAGCCGACGACCCTTGAAGAGTTTGAGGCCATGCTCCGCTCGTTCAAGGACAACGCCGAGCTGCTGCTGGGCGATGAAGCGGACAAGATGGTGCCGTTCTCGTTGAGCCAGGACGTAGGCTGGCGCGACGATCATCTGGCTGCCGCGTTCATCCCGGAAACCATTACGGACAAGGACATCTACGTATATGGGTTTGACGACAGGCACCTTATGTTCCCGGGTTATAAGGAAGCCGTTCGCAAGCTGAACGAATGGTACAACGAAGGCCTGATCTGGCCGGATTTCGCGTTGTATGGCGATGGCGACACCACCGAAGACAATATGTTCAAGGCCGGTTACGTCGGCTCGATGATCCACAACTGGGATCTGCCGTACCGCGACGGCGACAACGGAATCACTGGCAACCTGCACAAGCTGGTCGGGCCAGACGCCAACTATGTGGCGGTGACCGCGTTCCAGAACGAAGCTGGTCTGTACAGGAAGTTCCTGTCCGCGCCTATCGACCGCAAGGTATTCCTCACCGGCGCGAACGACGAACCGCTTGCCTCGCTTCTGTATCTGGACTTCATTAGCAATGCCGACACAGTCAAGTTCCTGCAGGTCGGCGAAGAAGGCAAGACCCACAAAGTGCTGGAAGACGGCACGATCCAGAACATCTCCGGGCAAGAAGGATCTGATCCCGAGTGGATCCAGAACAGCCTGAACAACATCGACTACACAATCACGATCAACGGCCTAAACCTGGGCGGCGATATTGAACTGACGCTGAAGTCGATCGCCACCGGTTACGCCGGGGTGGATGCGGCGCTGATCGCCAAGGCATACGACGCATCGCTGCTGGACGGACGCATTGGTAAGCACGTCGCGGTCGGCGAGGTTGAGGCGGAGGTCGGCATGAGCAACCCGCTGGCTGAGAAGCGTGACGTGATGCTGTGCAACGCGATCATCGCCAAGCCGGAAGATTTCGACAACGTATGGGACAGCGCTTGGGCTGATTACCTCGCCTCCGGCGCTCAGGCGATCATCGACGGACGCCTCGCGGCCTGGGAAGCGGTATACGGCGAAGCGACCATGCTGCCGTAACGACCAAGGAACGGGTATCGTTATAACGGAAGGCTGCCGTGATTCACGGCAGCCTTCCGCTTTCCAAGCCGAGTATATCGCCGCCGACCTATGCCGCCATGGAATGCAGAAACCGAGGCAGTTCCGCGATATCGTTCAGGACATAGTCGGCGCCCGCCTTCGCGAAATCACGTCTCGTCCGCCTAAAATACAGGCTGCGTTCCGCGCCGCTCAGGCTGTCAAATTCGTCGCGGCTCAATCCCAACATGCTCGACCCCGCGATGATGCCTATGCACATGCATCCCGCGTTCCTGCCTTCCAGCATGTCGGCGGGCGTATCACCTATCTTGACTACCTCGCCGATGGAATCAATCTTGAGGTTTTGCAGGTTGCGCCAAATCATATACGGATACGGCCGGCCCAACCCGCCCGTCTCCTCGGGGCAAACCATGCTATCCGGCTCATATCCCTTTTCCTTGACCAGCGGTACGATAATGTCGATCATCGATCGGGTATACCCGGTCGTCGCGCCGATGCGGATGCCCATCAATCGAATCTGCCTAACGGCGTCCAGCACCCCGGGCAGCAATTCGCAGTGATCCGGTATAACTGAAAATAATGCAGGTTCAACCTCGTTATATATGGAGTCGATATCCGCCTGTGTCCAATCGAAGCGATACCGTTCCCTCCAGAGCGCCGCTAGCCTCTCGCCACGCATCATTGCCTCTATGTGCTCGCGTTTGGGCAGCCCCATCGCGGCGCGTGTCTCATCCGTTGTTGGGTGAATGCCGAACACGGCAAACGCTTTTTGAAACGCCTTGATGGGGGCGAAGGAGCCGTAGTCTACCGTTGTACCCGCCATATCCAGGATAATCATACGCGGATTCTTCATGGCTGATTGTTACACCTTCCTGTTTCTTAATAACGGATAGAGTATAGCATACCGACGACACGGAAGGTTAACGGCGTGCCGATATGCAATATAATTTTTTTGACTAACTAACATTGATAATAGCGGAACTTTATTGATGGCCGTCTCGTTTGGGTTCCGCTATTGCGGCAAGAAATTTTCTACCGCCGTCAGGCGTGCCTCTTGCGCTCATTCAACAGCTGCCTTAGCGCGTTTTCAGGCGACAGTCCAGCAAAGTGAAACAGTCGCGCCCGCGCCATCAACTCCGAGAATTCCGGTCCGGGCGCAAACCCCGCCGCGATCAAATCCAGGCCGGTGAGCATCGGCTCGCGCATACGCTTGCGATAGTCGTCCAGCCGTTCATAGAGGAAGGATTCTAGTTCGTCGGCGTGCGCGGCTTGGGAAGTGATGAGAACGTCCGCTTTGGAGAGGAGGATCAGGTCGTTAGGGTTGGCGGATTTGTCGAACATCGCTCGCGTCTTTTTGAATGGCGAGCGGCTGTGCGCCAGACGGTTCGGGCGCATGTGCATCTGCACCATGTTTAGGACGTATTCGATTAACGCGTTCTGGTTGGTTAAGCGCTGGAGCTGTTCACGCGTCCGATCAACGCCGACGTCTTCATGTCCGACGGCGGAGATGCGTCGTTCGGCTTCGTCGCGTACGACCGTGCAGTCCGGTTTGCCCAGGTCGTGGCACAGCGCGGCTAACATAAAGAACAGAGGCTTGTTCGCCTGATCGCGCAGCCGCGCCGCTTCATCCAATACGCGCATTGTGTGAACCCATACGTCGCCCTCCGGGTGATGGCGCGGGTCTTGGGGCACACCGCGCATACGCGCAGCTTCCGGGAAATGTGCGTCCAGTTGATTCATCTCCGCAAGCGTATTGAAGAATACGCTTGGTTTGTCCGCCAGCGTAAGCGCCTTGGTCAGCTCGGCGAACACGCGTTCTTTCGACAATACCGTCAGATCCATTGCGGAGCACAGCTGAAGCGTCTCAGGTGCGACTGAGTATCCAAACCGCGCGGCGAACTGCGCGGCACGGTAGACCCTTAGCGGATCCTCAATAAACGTATCGGCGCGGACGTGACGCAGCGTCCGTCCCGCTATATCCCCCCGTCCGCCGAACGGATCGACGACCTCGCCCGACAGCGCGTCGCACAGCATAGCGTTCACCGTGAAATCGCGCCGCGCGCACGCCTCGGCGTGAGGCATCCATGGATCGACCGATATGTCGAAGTCCTTGTGCCCGACTCCCGTCGCGCGTTCACGCCGGGGCATCGATACCTCCAACCCATATCCATCCAGGCGCAGTACGCCGAATGATTTGCCCACGGTATTCACAGCGCCGTGCCGACCCAGTATCTCTCGCAGGAATTCAGGCGCTATGCCGTATACCTCCAGATCGACGTCGACGCTGTCGCCGGCGCCTCTCAGCGCGTCGCGCACACGTCCGCCCGCGAAGTAAGCGCGACCGCCGGCGCAGGAGATTTCCAGCGCAAGAACGTTTGTGAGCGCAAGGGTTTCGGCGGGGGTATGCATGGGCGCACCTTCCTAATCATTTTCTTAGCCGTTTCGTAACTATACTCCGTGCCGCAAAAACTTCCGGTTTTCGCGTATCTTTTCACCGTCCGCGTCGGTTCGTTCCGTCAACTAATCTCCAATAAATGGCGGACACATATCGGTATTATACAATCCGATGGACATTACTGCAAGTATGTGGTAAAATGCGCGTAATAAATCCTCTCGAATATGTAAAATAACGGAAAGGCTGCAACATAATGCGTAATCAATTAAGGTTGGGCTGCGGTGCGTTCGACGCTGTGCCGCTTGCGTCCGGAACACTGAACGCGGAGGATCAGTCCTTCTATCAGGATCGAATGGATAAGTGGCTGGAGCTGTTCAGCTTCGGGACGCTGCCGTTCTACTGGGGACGGTTTGAACCGGAACGCGGAAAGCCGCATACCAGCGAACTGCTGAAGGCCGCGAAGTGGCTCATTGATCGCGGCGTTACGGTCAAAGGGCATCCGCTGTGCTGGCACACGGTAACGGCGCCTTGGCTGATGGAGCTGTCCAATGAGGATATACTCAAGGCGCAGCTGGATCGCATCACCCGCGATGTGTCGGATTTCAAGGGCGTCATCGACATGTGGGACGTGATCAACGAGGTGGTGATCATGCCCGTATTCGACAAGTATGACAATGGTATCACGCGGATCTGCAAGATGCTCGGGCGCGTGAAGTTGGTCAAGCAGGTGTTCCAGGCGGCGCGCGAGGCCAATCCGAAGGCCACACTGCTGATCAACGACTTCATCGTGTCGGATCAGTACCAAATTCTCATCGACGGCTGTCTGAACGCGGGGGTTTCGATCGACGTGATCGGCATCCAATCGCACCAGCATCAAGGTTATTGGGGGCTGGAGAAGCTGAACGCCGTGCTGGATCGCTATTCCGTATTCGGCTTACCCATCCATTTCACGGAAAACACACTGCTGTCGGGCGATCTGGTGCCCAAACACATTACCGACCTGAACGACTGGCAGGTGACAGAATGGCCGACCATGCCGGAGGGAGAGGAACGCCAGGCACGCGAACTTGAGGAGATGGTTCAAGTGCTGCGAGCGCATCCGCTGGTCGAGGTGTTCACGATATGGGATCATACCGACGGCAAGTGGTTGGGCGCGCCGTCTGGCGTGCTGCGCAAGGATAACAGCGAGAAACCGGCGCATCATATGCTAAAACGGTACGCAGGCTCGAAATAAATCGACGAATTTTTTGGGAGCCGTTGTCGTATTCTGCGCTATGACGTAAGGTGTAGGTTATCCGCTGCGGCGGGACGCTGTTCGATCTGCGGATCGAATGCGCTTTAAGTTTGTGGCGCCCCGCCACTATGACGTGAGTTGACCATTACCATATAGCGTTTTTACTGGCGGGGCGCAGGGTTGGAACGAGGGAACGGTGGAACGAGGAACGTCCCTGCGGGGAGCCTGGGACTCTGTCCCAGACCCTGCGAAGGGCTATCCGCCCTTTCGAAACCTGACCAGGCTTCGCCTGGACCATCGTGATACAC
>JAITDK010000298.1 GCA_031282605.1 Oscillospiraceae bacterium | reverse complement strand
GTGTATCACGATGGTCCAGGCGAAGCCTGGTCAGGTTTCGAAAGGGCGGATAGCCCTTCGCAGGGTCTGGGACAGAGTCCCAGGCTCCCCGCAGGGACGTTCCTCGTTCCACCGTTCCCCCATTCCAGCGTTCCAACTCCCGCGCCCCGCCAGTAAAAAACAGTAAAGGAATAGTCAACTCACACCATAGTGGCGGGGCGCCACAAACTTAAAGCGCATTCGATCCGCAGATCGAACAGCGTCCCGCCGCAGCGTACAGCCGACGCTAACGTCGCGCAACCTCCCCCGCACCATGGCCTGTTCGAAAAATCTCGCATAAGCCTTGGAGCGTCTTTTCCGCCCTGCTAAGGTAAGAATCCCATCGTGACTCTGCGGATACGCGCCCGCTTCGCGTTGCGCGCCGCAGCTACGTCGCTGTTCCGGTCAGCGGATCTCCAGTCCGCTCCGATCCCCGCTGCAATCTTTTTCGAACAAGCCCTAACCAAGCTACTCCGCCGCCAGCGCTATTAGCCCGCGTTTCAGTCCAGCTGGCCGTACGTGGCGTTGGCGCCGTGCTTGCGTTCATAATGCTTACGTCGAAGCGATTCGTCCAACTTCTTCAGTGATTCATGGAGGCTGACGACCCCTTGTTCATACTGCAGGTGCGCGATACGCGCGCATTGTTCTAGTATCATCATATGTTCGACGGAATCGACGGCGTTTTTGCCCCATGTGAACGGGCCGTGCTGGCGCACCAATGCCGCGGGCGTTCCAGACGGATCGCGACTGCGGAACGCCTCGATGATCACGTCGCCGGTAGCGGCCTCGTAGGCGTCGTCGATCTCCTGGGTCGTGAGGCGGCGCGTAACAGGAATCTCGCCGTTGAATGTATCCGCGTGGGTCGTACCGAGGCACGGTATCGCTCGCGCCGCCTGACTCCATACGGTCGCGTATGTTGAATGCGCGTGACACACGCCGTTCACATCCGGCCAAGCCTGATACAGCTTAAGGTGGGTGGGCGTATCCGACGATGGGTTCAGCTTACCCCACACTTTCTCGCCTGTCTCCAGCGACATCACGACTATGTCGTCCTCAGTCATGCGGTCATACGGCACGCCGCTGGGTTTGATCGCGAACACACCCGCCGCGCGATCCATCTCGCTGACATTTCCCCACGTGAGTATTACCAGACCGCTGCGCGCCAGCAGCAGGTTCGCTTCCAACACACGCCGGCGCAGTCCCCCGTATTCATTTGACTCATTCATGCCGCGCACCTCCGTTGTATTAACTCAACTCAGGTCAATTCAACCCGACTCAATTCAGCTCATCCAGCGCCAGGCCGAAGCTCGGCGCGTATTCCTCCATAAACAGATCCACTTCAGGCATGGCCAGCGCGCGCACCTTTTTTAGCGTAGCCGCCGAGGCTTTGCGGAACTCCTCATTGCCGGCGGCCAGTTCCTCGACGCACTTGAGATGCGCGGCGAGGTTGTCGGCGGCCTTGACGACGCGCCACTCATCCGACGACGGATCGGGCTGGATGATCGAGCGGTAATAACCGGACAGCGGCGCGGGTACCATGCTGAGCAGCTTCTCCTGCGAGGCGCGCTCAATCTCGCGGTGCGCGGCGGCAATGCCCGGGTTGAAGTACTTGATGGGCGTGGCAATGTCGCCGGTGATGACCTCCGACACGTCGTGATACAGCGCGAGCGCGGCGCAGCGGTCGGGATTCACATGGCCGCCGAACGAGTCGTTTCGAATGACGGCCAGCGCGTGCGCGAGAATCGCAGTCATCGCGGCGTGTTCGAGATCGTTTTCCGGCAGGCTGTTGCGCATAAGGCTCCAACGGCGGATGTGCCGCATCCGCGATATGTACGCGAAAAAATGATGCAATTCGGCACCCCTTGCGATAATCGGCAGCCGACAACCGATAATATCGGTAACCGATAATGATAAAACTATTTTACACCATATGACACGCGTTGACAATCCGCACGTATCGTGGTAACATAACCGCATCCGCTGGGGGCGCCGAAAGGCTGAGAGGGCGAAAGCCTGACCCTTGGAACCTGTGTAGGTAATCCTACCGTAGGGAAGCGCCGCACGATCAACGGCGGTTGATAATAACACGCCGCCAACAATCGATGGGACAGCTTCCCGCACGCGCGCGCCGCATGCGGGATTTTCGTTTGGGAGGAATGTCTATGTTCGCGAAGTTCGCGGAGATCTCCGTAGCGGTGTGGGGCGCGCTGGCCGCGATTGTGCTGATCGGAGTGGGATTGATCGTGTTCATGAAGGGACGAGAGCAGCTGCGTTCCCCGCGTACGCTGGCCATAGGCGCGCTGTGCGTGGCGCTGGCCTTCGTCCTGTCGAGCGTGAGACTGTTCAGAATGCCGCAGGGGGGCAGCGTAACGCCCGCCTCTATGCTGCCTATACTGGCGTTCGCGTATTACTTCGGGCTTGCGCCAGGACTATTGGCGGGAGTAGCGTATGGACTGATAGGATTGCTGCAGGATTTCTGGATACTGAATGTGTGGCAGATGCTACTGGATTATCCGATAGCGTTCGGAATGCTCGCGCTTTCCGCACTGTTCAGAAAGATGCCGGAAGAGTATGGTTTTTTACTGGGTATAGCGACAGGAATCGCGGGGCGATTCGTCAGCTCGGTGCTGTCAGGGGTGGTGTTCTTCAGCGAGTATGCGGGCGAGATGAATCCTTGGCTGTATTCGGCGGGGTATAATGGATCATACCTGGTGCTGGAAGCGGTGATTTGTATCGCGATCGCTGCTATTCCAGCGGTGAGGAGTATGCTGAAACGTATCGCGACTGCGTAAGCGTAAGGTTGGTTGCGAGACGTGACGCTCGGCTGTACGCTGCGGCGGGACGCTGTTCGATCTGCGGATCGAATGCGCTTTAAGTTTGTGGCGCCCCGCCACTATAACGTAAGTCGACTATTCCTTTATAGTATTTATACTGGCGGGGCGCAGGAGTTGGAACGGTGGAACGGGGGAACGAGGAACGTCCCTGCGGGGAGCCTGGGACTCTGTCCCAGACCCTGCGAAGGGCTATCCGCCCTTTCGAATCCGGACCAGGCTTCGCCTGGACCATCGTGATACAC
>JAITDK010000274.1 GCA_031282605.1 Oscillospiraceae bacterium | reverse complement strand
AAGGGCTATCCGCCCTTTCGAATCCTGACCAGGCTTCGCCTGGACCATCGTGATACACATTCCATCGGCTTCGGATTGCCGGTTGTACCTGGAAAGTCTGTTCCGGAACGCAACCGGTTCCCCCGTTCCAAGCCCCGGGGGAGGTCGGGAGGGGGTCGTGAGATTAGCCTGACGTTAACCCGGCGTTAATCCCTTCTTCATCCAACAACCGGGAATATGTCGCCAAACACGCATGGCAACAACCGTTTGAACTCGGCAAGCATCGGCTTTGCCAGCTCCCGCATCTGCGGATGCGCCGACTTATCCGCGCGCAGCCGAAAGAAATGCCTCCATTCACGCAGGTTCATCGTTACGACCAGCTCGGTCTTGAGGCTGTTGGGCAGCACGCCGCGCGCCTGCTGAGGCGAGGCGCCTAACCGAAGCAGAGCAAGATAAGCGTCCTGGGCATTGCGCATAGCGTCCAGCCATATACGATACCGCTCGCTGTCCTCGTTCCAGAAGCGCGGCTTAATGAACGTGATCTCGCCGCCGAACTTATCCTTGCTGTAGTTGCAGTACCTCGTGCTCTCCTGCGTGTAGCTGGCTATGCGGTGGCGAACCCATTCATGCGACACCCCACGGTCGCAGACGACCAGCACGGAAACGGATTCATGCTCGATTACGGATTCGTGCCCGCTCTTGATTATCCCGCGCACGAAGTCCGGCGCGGAGTCGTCCGTTATCATATCCTCGCTCTTGTAGCACACTCGAGCCGCCCGCTCGATGCGGCGCACAATTTCCGCTTCATTGACGTCGGTCAGTATGGTAAACGACGGTTCGATTATCCGCATGAATCACACCTCTCCCGCAAGCGGAGGTATGCCGCCCACGCCGCCGAATATATAGTGCGGCCTGTACGGGAAGTCCTTCACCCGCTCCCTCGCTGTAACCCCGGAGAGCACCAGTACGGTGTCAATCTCAGACTCGATGCCGGCTATGATGTCGGTATCCATCCTATCCCCGATGATCACGGTCTGGTCTACTGGAACGCCGAGGCGCTTGATCGCGTGGCGCATCATAAGCGGATTCGGCTTGCCTACGTAGTATGCGGCGCGACCCGACGCCAGCTCGATAGGCGCGACCAGCGCGCGGCACGCCGGTATGATCCCGCGCTCGGACGGGCCGGTCAAGTCTGGGTTGGTGGCGATCAGCTTCGCGCCGCCGAGAACCAGCCCGATCGCGTGCTCAATCTTCTCAAAACTGTAGGCGCGCGTCTCTCCGACCACAACATAATCCGGGCTGACGTCGTTCATAGTGAATCCCGCCTCGTACAGCGCGCCGACCAATCCCGGTTCTCCGATTACGTACAGCGTCGCGCCCGGCGCCTGGCTGCGCAGGAAACTGGCGGTCGCCAGCGCCGACGTGTAGAAGTGGTTCTCATTGACCGTCAAGCCCATCCGACCCAGTTTCGCCTGCAGTTCCTTGGGCGCGCGCTCGCTGGAGTTGGTCAGGAACAGGAAGCGTTTATCCTCCCTGACCATCCAGTCCACAAAGCGCTCAACCCCGTCCAACAATCGGTTGCCGTGGTATATCACGCCGTCCATGTCGCATATGAAACCTTGCTTGGCGCGCAGCGTGGCTAGTCCTTGCTTGGTTGCGTCAGGCATAATTCCTCCACTGATAATATCAATTCTTAGCGGCGCGGGTATACCTGCGCAAGCTGATTGCCGATCGCCGCGCCAGGATACTTCCGAAAAAAACGGGACGCCTTATCACAATTCCTTATACATCATGCTGGGCTGAATATCCGTGTTGCCCTGATACTTCCCGCTTGCATAGGGCTGGTAATCGCCCATGATCGTATGGTAATATATCTGACATATCTGCACAAACGGATATATCCTGATCGGGTGTATGCAGTGCATCTCAAGCGTCCAGTACCCGCGGAATCCCACATCGCCGAACCCTGCCGTCACATGAATATACAGTCCCAGCCGCCCCAGCGACGACCGCCCTTCCAGCATCGGCACGAACCCATCCGTCCAGGTATATTCCAGCGTACGACCCAGATACAGCCGCCCCGGCTCCAGCGTCAATCCGTCCGTGGGGATCGTGATATATTCAACCTCGTGGGGTCTCTTCATATCCAGGATTTCATCTTTATATATAAGCAAACGATCGTTGAGACGCAGATTGCAACTATTGGGGTTGATCAGCAACGGATCGAACGGCTCGATCCCGATCTTCCCCAACTGGCGCTGACGCTCAATCTCAAGTCCCGATAGTATCAACTGAATAGCCTCCGCCGCTCGCTTGTTCCCGATACAGAACCGCGACCGCGTGCGCCGAAACGCCCTCCTCGCGGCCTTCATAACCCATACGTTCCGTCGTCGTCGCCTTGACGCTGACATACTCTACGCTGACGCCCAGCGTCCCGGCCAGCGAATCCCGCATCGCCGGGATGAATCCCGCCAGTTTGGGCCGCTGCGCCACAATCGTCACATCCGCGTTGCCGACGCGATACCCTCGCTCCGCCAACCCGTCGACGACCCGCTTCAACAGCAGCATTGAGGATATACCCTTGTACGCCGCGTCGCTGTCCGGAAACCACCGTCCGATATCGCCCAGCGCCGCCGCCCCCAACAGCGCGTCTATCAGCGCGTGAACCGCCACATCCGCGTCGCTGTGTCCCAGCAGACCCGCCGTATGCGGCACCGTCACCCCGCATAATACCAGAGGCCTGTCCGGAGACAGCCGATGCGCGTCCAGGCCGAAACCCACGCGCGGCGGGTTGACGGCTGATTGCGTTTCCCTTCCGTCTAGCATAATCTCCATCCGCGCGATTCTAAAGTCTTCCGGCGTGGTCAGCTTTCGGTTGCGAGCCTCTCCATCCACGATCGACACGGCACGCCCCAGCGCTCTAACCAGCGTCGCGTCGTCGGTTGCGGCGCCGTCGGCCGCGTTTTCGTACGCCCGCGCCAGCCAATCACGTCTAAACACTTGCGGCGTCTGCACCGCGCGCAGCAGGTCTCGCGGCAGCGCTTCCACCGAATCGGACTCGCCGACGATCAGCGTCGTATCCGCGACCGGAACAGCGGGTATCGCCGCGCCCGTGCGTTCCGCCTGCGCGAAACACCGCTCAATCACCGCCGCTGAGACAAACGGTCTCGCCGCGTCGTGCACGGCGACCAGCCCCGCGTCAAGCGGCACATGAGAAAGCGCGTGAGAGACCGACGCTTGACGGTTCTTCCCGCCCTGCACCGTTATCACGGACGTAAACCCCTGCGCGCGCGCCTCAACCGCTTCCCACAATGGAACGTCTTCCGCGCCAATCGCCACAACCGCGCCATCGATAAACGGCGAGAACGCCTTCAGGCACAACAGCGCCGCACAGCTGTCGCCCAGCGGCGCGAACGCCTTGTTAAGCGGTTCGCCGGAGCGAACGCCGCTGCCCGCCGCCGCGAGTATCAGCCAGCGACCCGCTTGAGCGCGCGTCACTCAAAACCCTTCCGGAGGTTCGGCTATGACGCGGTACATATTGACGGCCTCCGCTTTCGGCGCGTGCGGTTGGATCGATAGCACCTCATATAAACCGACCTTGCCGCCGAAGCGGATCTCCAGCCTATCGCCGACCTTGACCTCCGCGCCGGGCTTCGCGGTTTTGCCGTTGATCAATACGCGACCAGCGTCACAGGCCTCGTTGGCCACCGTGCGCCGCTTGATAATGCGCGACGTCTTCAGATACAGATCCAGCCGCACGTCCTATACCTTCAGTCTTCGCCGACCAGTGCGTCGCGCAGTCCCTTGCCCGGCTTAAACGAAACGGCCTTGCTCTCGGCGATGTCGATCGGCTCGCCGGTGCGCGGATTGCGGGCCTT
>JAITDK010000176.1 GCA_031282605.1 Oscillospiraceae bacterium | reverse complement strand
AAACAGCGTCAGTTTGTCAAACGTGTCCTTCTCCAGCAGCGACGTCTTGACCGTGCCTCCGCAGACATACCGGATGCTCATCTCGTTTGATACCTTGCCGTTGGGCGCGACGGCGATCGCGCGCACCGTGGTCGCGCTGCTCCTGCGCAGCGTGATCATCGAACCTGGCTCGAATACCTTTGAATCGACCGTCGCCGGCGAACCGTCCGTCGTGTAGTATATTATGCAATCCTTCTCGGCGCGCAAAGCCAGCGTGCGAGCCGTGTCATACGTGCCCGGCTTCAGGTTGGATTCGGGCATCTTGGGCGCGGCGGTTCGGATCGTGTAGGTCTGTTTCTGCTCGCTGGACACGCGTCCATCCACGAATGTGACGGCGCGCAGCGTGTATGATTCATCGCGCTCGTCCAGATAAATGCCTTTCGTATATATCTCGCCGACATAGGGGTCGCTGCCGTCCAGGGTGTAGCGTATAATCGCGTCGTTCAGATTGGTTGACAGCTCGACGGTGATGGGCGTGGCGTATACCCCTCCCAACGCCGACACGCGCGGATAATCGGGACGCGCCTGCGCCAGCATCTGACTGAACGCCTCGTCGCCCGTCTGATCGAACGCGTACTGCATGCACTGCATCGCTTCCCACTGTTTTTCCTGCATCTGGTACAGCGCGATGACGCGCTGATACGGCGCGGAGACCGTAGGATAAAGCGATATGGCGCGTCGGTACGCCAGTTCCGCGCGGTCAAACTGATCGTTCGCCTCGTACGCGCCGCCCAGATCCAGCAATATCGCCAGGTTCTGGCTGTCCTGACTCAACGCTATTTCGAACGCGCGAACCGCTCCTGGCACGCTGCCCTCGTTCATCAGTTTACTCCCGAGGCGGGAGTAAGCGCCGGCGTCGGCGTTTCGACCCCACGACGCCAGCAGGAATTGCCCTTGATCCGTCCGGTTCAGGAACACATACACCCCGCCCGTCATTATCGCCACCGCCAGGAACGAGGTTATTAGCAAACGAATCCAGTTGAATTGATCCGTCGGGTGCGGCGCGATGTACGACTGCGCCTGACCCCGGCGCGCCGCCGCGTAATCCATCCGCGCTGACTGGCGGATGGGTCTTGCCAGCGCGGCTTCGGCGGCTATGCGGCGCGCCGACTCGGGACGCGAGGCCGGATTCGACGCGACCGTCATCCTCGTCTCGCGGCCGGGCTTTATCGCATCCTTTGAACCCACGCCGGGTTCGGTTAGACGGGCCGCGACTCGCGCGCGTTCCCACGCCAAATCGCCGCGAGGATGGGCACGCTGCGCGGCGATTAAACGCGCGCCATCCGGTTGATTGAGCGTTGAGCCTCCAATCGACCGATTCGGGGCGGGGACGCCCCCCGATCCTTTCGCGCGTTGTTCGGTTGTGCTGCGCATACGCTCGCGGTATTTAGCCGCTGCGTCATTGGCCGCCGGCGCGACCGCGGTTTCGGACATGATAACTCCTCCAGTTGCAGCGCGCAGCGCGAAGCGGGCGCGTATCTGCAGAATCCCGAAGGGATTCTCCCAACTACTCTTAACCATTAGACGCATAAAGCGGTCAAGATTATCCCCACGCCTGCAGCCCGATCCACAACTAAATTTTGTCTAACGTATTGACAAACGTTAGTTGTTGGTGTAGTATATACATGCGTTGGTTGTAAACCGGCCGTGAGGGGGGCGCGGGATGGAATTGATTTATCAGAATGCGCGAGGGTGCGGTATAACGCTGGAAACGGCGGATGCGGTAAATATGCTTGATTCGTGGATGTCGCCGTTCATACTCACGGCGGCGCAGGGATTGTATGACCTGCGGTCGGAGGCCTACGTGATCGATCCGCCGGAGCGCGCGGGATCTGTGCTGGTATCCAACCGTATAAACCGACGGTCGATCGTGTTGGAGGGATTCATCGCGGTTAACGTACCGGAGAATCGGCGGCGGCTGACGGCGTGCTTCTCGCCGTTTGAGGCAGGGTGGCTGACGCTGCGGCGCGGCGAGGCGGGCGGCGTGTTCGAGCGGAGGATAGGCTGTGCGGCGGAGAGCGGGCTGGCGTTTGACAAGGCCGATGGGTCGAGGTTCACGGCGTCGCTGATCGCGCCGTCGCCGTGGTGGGAGGACACTGACGGCGGGGTTGCGGCGAACCTGACTGGATGGATCGGCGGGGTAGCCTTCCCGTGGAGCATCGTGGATGGATTCCAGTTCGGCGGCAGAGCGTCCGGCACGACGGCGAACGTGGTCAACCCCGGCGACGTGATCACGGGAATGACGATCAGGCTGTTCGCCGCCGACGATGTGGAGCGTCCGGCGGTGATCCGACCCGCAACGGGCGAGGCGATGCGGATTACGGCCACGCTGGAGGCGGGCGGCGCCTTCGAGATCGGCACGGAAGCGGGCGAGAGGTACGCGCGATACGTTCACGCCGACGGAACGACGGTCGGCGGTATGAGGTACATCGATCCGGACAGCGTGTTCCTGCAGCTGGAACCGGGCGATAACCTGCTGAGGGCGGAGGCTGCGTCAGGCGGCGACGCCTTGACCGCAACAGTGTCGTTCAAGCCGAAATACTTGAGCGTTTAGGAGGGACATGGATTGAACCGGACGACGAAGCTGCTGCTGACGATTGCGTTCGCGGTCGGACTCGCGGCGATCGGCATACAGTTCGTCAGCGCTATCGTCAGGACGTGGGACGCTGTGCAAAGCGTGCGGCGTCTTGACGAAGGGACGAGAGTGGAAATACTAATGACGCGTCGGCGCGGATTTACAAAGGAGCGGACGGATATGGGATTGTGGATATTTGACGCGAAGTCGAACGCGGCGCTGGGGATCATCGATCAGTATTCGCGGCTGAACTCTATGAGGCGGTATGACGCGCCGGGAGAGATAGAGTTTACGGCGCCGCTAACCCCGCTGGACGACTCGAGCCGACTGTCGCCGGGGCAGATCGTCTGGCCGCAGCATAGCGACGAGGCGTACATACTGGATACGGTGACGCTGACGCGGCGGCATGGCGGCGCTGAGGCAACGGCGAAGGGCCGATCGCTGACCGCGCTATTGGAGCGGCGGTGCCTGCCGGACGTGACGTATTACACGGGAACGGCGGGGTTTATCATACGCAAGATGACGGAGGACGTGTTCGGCGACGCGGCGCGGGCCTTTCCGGGATGGAGCATGACGCAGGCCGACGGCCTGGGTGAGACCGCGGCGTACCTGACGTCGGGAGAGACGCTGCTGGAGGCGGTGCGGATCATATGCGGCGGCAGCGGGCTGGGCGTCAGGACGGCGTTTGAACCGGCGTCGTGCGCGATGAGGCTGGAGCTGTACGAGGGAGCGGATCGGTTTGACGAGGACGCTCTGGATCCGGCGGCGCTGGATCCGGAGTATGACAACTTCATGGAACTGACGGCTGTCGACAGCTCGGAAGGGTTCGTCAATGTGATGTACGTGATTGGAGAGGCGGACGCGACGGGGGTAACGAAGAAGATAGCCGTCGACAATCAATTGGAGCATACGGGGACGCGCGCATCGGGGCTGGATCGGTTCGAGCGAGCGGTAAGGTATGCGGCCGCAAGCGTGACCGACGGGTCTGGCAGCGCGATAGGCAAGCCGCCTGGCAGCGGCGGCGGATCGTCTCAGCTGACCAACACGCAGTACACGGGGACGCTGAAGGCGTTCGCGCTGAATGAAATGCGAGCCTGCGCGCGGGGAGTAACGGTATCGGGCACGATCGAACAGGGCGAGCGGATCGGATCGGAGCTGACGCTGGGCGATATAGTCAGGGTGCGCGCCAGGCGCTGGGGGGTAGATACGGCGGCCAGGGTACGTGCGCTGGAGGTGCGATACGATAGAGGCGTCATAACCAGGCGTGCGGCACTGGGGCGCATATAGGAACGAACCGCTTTCCCCTCGGCATACAAAGGAGGCGCAGTCATGTTGGACTTGATGATACCGTTCAACGCGGTGAACGGCGATAGGGTATACGACGCGGAGGATATAGCCGCGATGCTGGCCAGCGTGATAACGGACGGGGTTCATCCGTCGCCTGGGACGAGCATGATGGTCAAGGCGCTGGGCGGCTGGCAGCTGGGGATCCAACCGGGGCGATGCGCGGTAAAGGGTCATGTGGGCGTGAACGCGTCCGAGAAACTATTGACCGTGATTCCGCCGGACGGCGCGCTGCCCAGGATCGATGCGGCGGTGATACGCTGCGACTTCGACGCGCGCACGATAGAGGAGCGATTAATCAAGGGCGAACCGGCCTCGCAGCCGTCGACGCCGTCGCTGCAGCGAGACGATCACGCATGGGAGCTGATGCTGGCGCGGATAGCGGTCGCGCCCACGGCGACGGGGATCGGTCAGATGGACATAACGGACACTCGGTGGAACGCGGCGGTATGCGGCGTAATGCACTCGCTGATAGAGGTCGGCGCGGAGGGGCTGTTCGCGCAGTTTGAGGCGGCGTGGGCGGAGTGGTTCGAGGGAATCCAGCAAGAGTCGGAGGGCTGGCAGGACGGCGCCTTCGAGCAGTTCGAGGATTGGCTGTCGACCGTGCAGGGCTTGCTGGACGGTAACGCAGCGGCTCAGCTGGCCTCGGCAGTGGCGATACTGCAGACGGACGTGGAGAATTTGGCCGAATCCCAGGAGAACGTCGTTTACGAGAAGGCGCGCGAAACCGGCTCCATCGATCCCGGCGACTGGACGGCGAACGAGACGCTGGGACTGTGGCAGGCGACCGCGGCGCATCCCGCCGTCACATATACGGACACGGACGTGGCGGTGATCGTCAGCGCCGACAGCCTGAAGGAACCCGTAATGGGATCGGGCGCGGCGGGATCAGGGACAGTAACGCTGTACGCGGTCAGGAAACCCGCGCACACGGTGAACTATACGGTAATAGTTACCGGTATAAGGGTATAAACAAAAGAACGCTGGGCGGGAGGTACTATGGAGAAGATATGTTTGGTTTGGGGCCAGCAGCAGGAGGCGATGCATTGGTTCGGCACGGCGGGAGAGTCGCTGTCGTCGGAGTTGATCATAGACGTTTCGAGGGCGGAGAGACGGATACCGGGCGCGGTGTACTCGATTCACGCTCGGCGCTCGGATGGATGGGCATACCCGGCGGCGGTGGGGCTACACGCCGACAGCGATCTTGAGATCAGCTATACGCTGGAGGAAACTGACCTGGCCGTGAGCGGCGCGCTATGGATAACCGTGCGCGCGGACGCTCCTGGCTGCGAGTCGTCCGACGGAACCGGCGGCGCGCAGCGCGAAGCGGACGCGAGTCCGCAGA
>JAITDK010000098.1 GCA_031282605.1 Oscillospiraceae bacterium | reverse complement strand
CGCTCTTGCCGTGCCCAGGGAGATCCACCGCGGTCACTCGGCAGCGCGTCGCCAACCGATCGATGATGGGACGCCACAACGAAACGTCGCAGCCCCAGCCGTGCAGCAGCAATACCGGCGGCCCCGTTTGCCCGGCTTGCTCATAGTAGACGTTTACCCCGCCCGCGTCGACAAACATGAGACCTCCGCCCAATGTAATGAATCGATCGAATGAATCGTTCATTAGTATACGCGCCGCGCCGGCATCCGAATCATGGAAACGAGCCGACGCGTTAATTATATAGAATGTATCACACTTAAACGGTCGAATCAACCGCCGGAGGGAATTTCTGGCAGCGTTTCTCACGGCTTCCGCGCCTCGCCGCGGCCTTGACATAACGCGCGCGCTCGACTATCCTCTTTATTATTGAAGTGCGGAGGTTGATACTATCATGCCCCACGAGCGTTTTCATTATAAATCGTTAACCGAGCTGAGACAGACGGCTGAACGTGAGTCGGCATGGCTGCCGTTGGGCGACGACCTCAGCGCGCTGTCGACTCCATTGACCATTCACAATCATACGCTGCCAAACCGCATTGCTATACAACCAATGGAGGGTTCGGACAGCGCGCCCGACGGATCTCCAGGGGAATTGACGTTCCGGCGGTACGAGCGTTTCGCGATGGGCGGAGCGTCACTGATCTGGTTCGAAGCCGTAGCAGTCGTCGACGAGGCTCGTGCTAACCCTCAGCAGTTGATACTGACCGAACACAACCTGGACGCGTACAAGCGTTTGATCGACAGCATACATGAAACGGGCTTGCGCGCCAACGGTTATGCGCCCCTGGTTATCATACAATCCACTCATTCGGGCCGTTACTCAAAGCCCTACGGTTCGCCGCGCCCGCGCATCGCCTACAATAATCCGTTGTTTGAAGATACGCCGTTACCGCTGTCCGCCATTATCACGGACGACGAGTTGCGGCAAGCTGAAACGGCGTATGGCGCAACCGCCGCGCTTGCCGAACGTGCGGGGTTCGACGGGGTGGATGTTAAGGCCTGTCATCGCTATCTGATAAACGAATTGTTGTCGGCATACAACCGTCCAGGCGCATATGGGGGCGACTTGGCTAGCCGCTCACGTTTTCTGCGCAACGCGATGGAGTCCACCCGCGCCAACGTCTCCGGCAGCATGATACTAACCACGCGCATCAACGTATACGACGGATTCCCGCATCCGTACGGATTCGGCGTCAAGCCGGACGCCGATCCGGACGAGGCGTTGACGCCTGACTTATCGGAGCCGTTGACGCTTATCGGCGGCCTGGTCGATAGGTTCAAACTGCCCGTCATAGACATAACTATTGGGAATCCATATAAGAACCCGCATGTGAACCGTCCGTACGACGCGGGCGGATATGTGCCGAATGAACATCCGTTGGTTGGATTGTCTCGGATGATGCAATGCGTATCCACCGTGCAGAACGCGTTCCCGCAACTGCCGGTTATCGGTTCCGCGTTCTCATACCCCAGACAATTCGCGCCAAATCTGGCTGCCGGCATGATCGACGGCAAACACTGTCATATGGCGGGATTCGGGCGGATGGCGCTGGCGTATCCCGACTTCGCGAACGACATACTGCGCGGCGGCGGGCTTAACCCCGGAAAGGTCTGCCTGACGTGCGGACAGTGCGCCGGATTGCTCAGACAGGGCAAGCCGTCCGGTTGCGTCATACGCGATACTGAATATCGGGGGACGAACGCGCAATGAACGATACGCGGCAGAGAGTAGCGGTCGTGACCGGATCGACGCGCGGGATCGGCAGGGGGATAGCCGACGCGCTGTGGGACGACGGTTACATAGTCATATACAGCGGAAGCGGCGCGGTTAGACCCGGCGACCTGCCGGACGACCGTCCTTACCAACCGTGCGATGTTAGCGAGGCCGAACAGCGGGACGCGCTCGTCCGCTATATACTCACCCAATACAACCGTTTAGATGTGTTCGTCAGCAACGCGGGCGTCGCGCCGTTGACGCGGCTGGACGCGCTGGATACAACGCCAGAGAGTTACGATCGGGTGATGAACGTCAATCTGCGCGGCGCGTTCTTCTTGGCGCAGCGCGCGGCCAAAGCGATGCTGGCTCTGCGAAAGACGCCGCCATCCGATTATTCGCCGCGTATGATATTCATAACCTCAATATCAGCCTACGCCGTTTCGACTAATCGCGCGGAATACTGCATATCGAAGGCCGGGCTATCCATGGCGGCGCAGATATTCGCCGCGCGCCTGGCCTCCGAAGGCATCCCAGTGTTCGAGATCCGCCCCGGCGTGATCGCGACCGACATGACGCTGGGCGTAAAATCCAAGTACGAATCAATGATAGCGGACGGATTGACGCCAATCCCGCGTATGGGCGAACCGGCGGATGTGGCGCGAATGGTGCAAGCCGCGTGTTCAGGGTTGTTGGATTTCACAACCGGACAGATACTGAACGCGGACGGCGGCTATCATGTCCGCAGGTTATAGACATGCGAATATCGCAAGCTCAAACGGTCGTGATCGGTTCCGGCTGCGCGGGACTCAACGCCGCCGACTGGCTGCTCGATCTCGGATTGCCCGGCGTTATGCTCGTCACGGAATCGATGAATGCCGGCACGTCACGCAACGCTGGCAGCGACAAGCAAACCTACTATAAGTTGTCGCTGTCGGGCGCGATAGGCGACTCGCCTGAAGCGATGGCGCGGGACATGATGTCGGAAGGCGTCAACGCCGACAACGCTTTAGCTGAAGCCTCATCATCCGTTCAATCATTCTTCAAGCTGGTCAGTCTGGGAGTGCCGTTCCCTTGTAACAACTATGGGGAGTATGTAGGCTATCAAACCGACCACGATCCGCGTTCACGCGCGACGTCGGCGGGACCTCTCACATCTCGGCTGATGACGGAGGCCCTCGAGGCGTCGGCGCTCCGGAAGGGATTACGCGTCCTCGACAACACATTGGCGTTCAAGATACTCGCGAACGAAGGCTGCGCGGCGGGCGTGCTCTGTTTGGAGACAACAACCAACGAGCTTCATATGATCCGCTGCGCACATATCATACTCGCGGTCGGCGGCCCGGCGTACATCTATTCATCGTCGGTATACCCGCTGGGGCATACGGGCATGACCGGCATGGCTCTGTCGGCGGGCGCGGCGTGCTCCAACCTGCACCAGTGGCAGTACGGGCTGTCGTCAACGGACTTTCGGTGGAATGTATCGGGCAGTTACCAGCAGGCGCTGCCGCGCTACGTCTCAATCGACGAAGCGGGCGTCGATCGAGAGTTCTTGCTGGACGACCTTACGCCGCGAGAGGCGCTGCGATTGACGTTCCTCAAGGGGTATCAATGGCCGTTCGACACGCGTAAGGCGAAGGGTTCGTCGCTGATCGACCTGCTGACGCATCGACAAACCCACGAACTCGGTCGCAACGTTTACCTGGATTTCACGCGTAATCCCACGGGCTGGACGGACGACCTATCGGCGCTGGACAATGAATCCCGCACGTATCTTGAGAATTCCGGCGCGGTTCAGCGCACGCCGGTCAAGCGGCTGGAGCGTATGAATCAGCCGGCCATTGAGCTGTACCGCGCGCACGGCATCAACCTGTATACAACCCCGCTGCGTATCGAGGTGTGCGCCCAGCACTGCAACGGCGGCGTGAGCGTTGACAGTCATTGGCAAACGACCATGCGTGGCTTATACGCAGCCGGCGAAGCGGCGGGCACGTTCGGCGCGTATCGGCCAGGCGGGTCGGCGCTCAATTCCACACAAGCAGGCTCTATGC
Organism: Oscillospiraceae bacterium; assembly: GCA_031282605.1. Classification (GTDB taxonomy): domain Bacteria; phylum Bacillota; class Clostridia; order Christensenellales; family Aristaeellaceae; genus BNUH01. Next base: position 4,239 of record JAITDK010000098.1, on the reverse strand, counting down.
GCGCCGCGCAGCATATCGCTTTGAATCGGCGGCGCGAGCCCTTATCGGCTGTTGCTAACTCGCTTATCAATGCCGTGTCAATACCCTTATATCCCCATGCCGAAGGCATACTCGTCCAGCTGCAGTCCCGCATGAGCGCGGTCGGCGCGCACCTGCGGGATATCGACGGGCTGCGCGCGCTGCGCGAAGACGCGAAAACGCTGCGACGCAGCGCAAAGTATTACGATGTCAACGACCGTGAACTCACAACCCGCAGTGATCTTGCGGCGCAAATCAAACTAAACGACATGCTCATCACGCTCGACGCTGTAATCGACGCTATGCTGTTCGCCGCTGATTTCTACGGCAGTACGGGCGCGGGTTTGGTCGCCGACAAGCGCGGCGGTTATCTGCCTCACCGTGATGAGCAGCCGAACTGCGTTATCGAAACCAAGCGCGCCGACGCCGGCGAGCCCGGCGAAATCCGCTTCGCTTCACGCGCCGTTCCAGTCAGGGAGTTCCCGCGGCGCGATCTATGGTTTGAGTCGGTGTGGAAAACGTTCCGCCGCGAACATGGTATATAGCGTGAGATTGACCCCGGCGATTCCATTTATTTCATCTGCCCGCGCGCCTTCGATCGAGTGGCGGCGGGTTTCGCGCGAGGTTCCTCGGCGTCAAACACTACCGACGCGCGCGCGTCGCGCGCCTGCTGTACCAGCTTAGCCGCCATTTTCCGAGCCGCTTCACGGAACCGCTCCACCGAACCCCTTCCGGCGGCTATATCGGCGAGCGCTTTCTCCCACTTTCCAGTCAATTCGGGTTCCGCGACGACCCCGGGCACCACTTCGATGAGCCGCACGCCTTTATCCGTCGCGACGACCGTCTTGCCGCGCCGGGTCGCGTAACCGACTTGTATCAGCCGCTCGATGATGGCCGCGCGCGTCGCGGGTGTACCCAATCCTCCCGAACGCATCGCCTCGCGCAGCGCCTCGTCCTCGATTTCGCGTCCCGCGTGCTCCATCGCGGCCAGAAGGGTGGAGTCGGTCAGCGGCGCGGGTGGCTTGGTTTTGTCCTCTTTAACAACCACACCGCGTACTGTGCGCATGTCTCCGACCTTCAGCATGGGCAGCATCTGTTCGTCCGGCGGACCCTCGTTGCGTTTGTATATCGCCTTCCAACCGTTTTGGACGACGACGCGTCCAACGCTGGCAAACGCATGTCCCTCGCTGACCGTCGTGACGCGCGTCTGTTCGTACACATGACTGGGCGAGAATGCCGCCGCCAGATTCTTGCAGATGATGCCGTAAACCCCGCGTTCGGCCTGGGTGAGTTTGTCGGAACCGATGGTTTTGCCGGTCGGCAGCAGCGCGTGATGATCCGACACCTTCGACGCGTCGAATATCCTGTTGGATTTGGGCAGCGGTTTAGCTAGAAGCGGCTCTATGAATGGCGAAAGCTCGCGAAAAGCCTCCGCCGCGCCGCGCATAGCGCCAGGCAGCTTACCCATCATGTCGTCCGTGAGGTGGCGGCTGTCCGTGCGAGGGTATGTGATTAGTTTATGCCTTTCGTATAAGGATTGCGCGGCCTCAAGCGTCTGCTTCGCCGTCAGTCCCAACAGTCGGTTGGCCTCGCGTTGGAGGCTGGTTAAGTCCAGCAGCTGCGGCGGCAGTTCCGTTTTCTTGGATTTATCCACGGATTCGACCCGCGCGGGTTTGCCGCGCGCATCATCGGCGACGTCTTTCGCCTTTTGAGCGTCCCATACGCGCGGTTCTTTGGTCTCTGGGTCGACATAATTGCCGGTGTAATCGCCAAAGTCCGCGGTCACAATCCAATATGGCCTGGGCACGAAGGATTCAATCGCTTTGCGCCGCCTCACCAACAGCGCGAGCGTCGGCGTTTGCACGCGACCGATCGACAGTAATACGTTATATCGCAGCGTGTACGCGCGGCTGCCGTTCATTCCGACGAGCCAATCCGCCTCCGCGCGGCAGCGCGCGCTCTCGTACAGCGCGTCGCAGCTCGCACCGGGTCGAAGTCTGGCGAATCCTTCCTTGATCGCCTCGTCGGTCATGCTGGAGATCCACAACCTGTCGAACGGTTTGTGGCAGCCTGTCATTTTATAGATATAGCGGAATATCAGTTCACCCTCGCGCCCCGCGTCCGTCGCGCATATAATGCGTTCGATCGACGGGCGGAGCATCCATTTTTTTACAATCGCGTATTGCGATTTGGTTTTAGGTATCACCTTAAGCGGTATGGTCGCGGGCAATATGGGTAAATCAGCATCCCGCCAGCGTTTCCACTGCGGGTTGATTTCGTCCGGTTCCTGGAGCGTAACCAAATGACCGACAGCCCACGTGACCGCGTATCCGCCGCCCGTGACGCAGCCTTCGCCCGGCGTTCGAGCGGACAGCACGCGCGCCAGATCGCGGGCAACGGAGGGCTTCTCCGCGACGACCAGCGTGCGTATTTCCGGGTCAGGCTTTGGCGAGACGCTCCTTGATCGCTGTGAGGAACTCATCCGTCGATAGAACCTCCATCGGCGAGGCGCTGAGCGGCTGCAGGTCGCGCGTCGCCCGACCGCTTTCAACTGTGTCGACGCACGCGCGTTCCAGCCGATTGGCAAAGTCGACCAGCGCCGCGCTGCCGTCCATCTCGCCCGACTTGCGAAGCGCGCCTGTCCAGGCGAAAATGGTGGCGATCGGGTTGGTGGATGTCATCTCGCCGGCCAGATGCTTGCGATAGTGGCGCGTGACGGTGCCATGAGCGGCTTCATATTCGAACTGCCCGTTCGGGCTGACCAGCACGCTGGTCATCATCGCCAGCGATCCGAACGCCGCCGACACCATGTCGCTCATCACGTCGCCGTCGTAGTTCTTGCACGCCCAGATGAACCCGCCCTCGGAACGCACGACCCGCGCGACAGCGTCGTCTATTAGCATATAATAGTAACTAATCCCGGCGGTCTCGAACGCGTCCTTGAACTCAACCTCGAATATCCGTTCAAACGTATCCTTGAAGTGATGGTCATACCGCTTGCTGATCGTGTCCTTGGCCGCGAACCACAGATCCTGGCCGCTGGACAGCGCGAACCTGAAGCAGGAGCGCGCGAACGCCTCGATCGACGCGTCCGTGTTGTGAACGGCCTGCAGTATACCGGCGCCCTCGAATCTATGGATGGGCAGAACCGTTCTGTTTCCTTCCATATCGGTGAACGACAGCTCCGCCGTTCCCGCGCCGGGCACACGCATCTCTACGCCCTTATAGATGTCACCATAAGCGTGACGCGCTATAATGATCGGTTTCTTCCACGTACGCACGGACGGGACGATGTTTCCGACTGTTATGGGCGCGCGGAATACGGTGCCGTCCAACTCCGCCCGCAGCGTCGCGTTCGGGCTGGGCCACATCCGCCGCAGGTTATATTCCTCCACCCTCTGCGCGTTTGGTGTGATCGTTGCGCACTTCACTCCCACCCTAAGCCGCTTTATAGCGTCCGCTGCGTCGTGAGTCACCGCGTCGCCCGTACGGTCGCGCTCGGGCAAACCCAGGTCGAAGTATTCGGTGTTGAGCGCGACGAATGGCGAGAGCAGCATGTCCTTTATCTTCCGCCACAGGACGCGGGTCATTTCATCGCCGTCCATCTCGACGATCGGGCGGCGCATTACGATGCGATTATCATCACTCATCGGTTGCACCCTCGCTCGCGCGGTTGCCGCGCATGTAATTCATCAGGCATCCGGCGGCGAGAACGCGCCGCTCCACATCGTTTAAACCCTCTAGTTTTAACGCGACGACCTCCGGCGCGCCGCCGGCGTTGCTCTTAAACAATAGCCCGACAAACGTCTCGCGCCCGCCGAGAACCCCCGCGCGAACGTCCGGCACAAACAGCCTGTCGCCGGGCTGCAGGTTGAGCTTTACGCCCTCGGCCAGCGTGAAAGGCACAATCCCCCAGTTAACGCAGTTGCCCCTATAACGCTTGGTCGCGTATGCTTCGCACAGGTTCGCGACGCCGCCCAGCACGCGCTGGCACGACGCGGCCTGCTCGCGCGCCGAACCATCTCCGGGACGGCGCGCGAACACCGCCGAGCCGAATTGGGTCGTCTTGAGCAGCGATTGAGCGGTATAGCCGGGATCACGTTCCGCCGCCTTACGCAGCGTTTCCAGCAGATTCAGCGATTTCACGCCGGATGCGCGCTCACGCTCGACGGCCTGGATAGCCTTAGCGCGCCCGACGTACTGCGGTTCGCGGCGCGAGAG
>JAITDK010000038.1 GCA_031282605.1 Oscillospiraceae bacterium | reverse complement strand
ATCGTGATACACAATCTACCGGCTTCGGATCGCCGGTTGTACCTGGAGAGTCTGTTCCGGAACGTGAACGGTTCCCCTGTTCCCTCGTTCAAAGCCCCGGGGGAGGACGGGAGGGGGTCGTAAGCCCCCCTCCCGTCCCGTTAGTCGATCGTGTAAGGTAGCAACGCTACTACGCGCGCCCGCTTGATCGACTCGCTCAACTGCCTTTGATGCTTCGCGCAGTTACCGCTCATCCTTCTGGGCAGTATCTTCCCGCGCTCGTTCGTGAACCTGCGCAGACGATTTATATCCTTGTAATCAATAAACTCAACCTTATCCACACAAAAACTGCACACCTTGCGACGCGGCTTGCGCCCGCGCGGACGACGTCCTCCAGAACGTTCTCCTCTATCCTCAGCCATGGGTAATCCCTCCTATATAATTAAGGTAGTAGCAATTGCCTAGAACGGCAGCTCGTCTTCATCCACTTCACTGAACCCCGCGTAACTGGGCGGCGCGGCGGGCTTCGACGCCTCCGCTGGCCTGGGCTGCGTCTGCCCGTAGTATCCGCCAGCACCCTGACCCTGCGTCGCCGTTCCCGACGCCGCCGGATACGTCCCGTCCATAGATTGCGCAGCCGTTCCGCTCGGCAAAAACTCCAACTCGTCAACCGCTACGTCCGCGCTTGTGCGGCGCTGACCATCCTGCCCATCAAACGTGTTCAGCGTCAGCGTCCCCATTATGCTTACTTTGCGGCCTTTTAACAAATAACGCTGCGCAACCTCGGCGGTCTTCCCGAAGGTTACGCAATTGAAAAAGTCCGCCTCGGGCTGACCTTCCTGACGACCCCGACGGCGCGAAACGGCCAAACCAAACCGACATACCTGATTGCCCGCCTGTGATGTGCGGCTTTCAGGATCGCGAGTTAGATTGCCTATCAAGAAAATTTTATTCATGGCTTACGCCTCGATCGATCCGCAAATCGATTAATCGTTTCAACATAACTACTGTTACTCTTGCACTGACTCCGTCGCCTCCGCGGACGCAGGCGTGGGAACAACTTCAGCAATCGGCTCCAACTTCTCTGCTTGATTATCCGGAACAGCGTCGACCGCGGCCGCGACCGCGGGCTCCGGCGGCGCGGCTGGCGCTTCAACAGGCGCGGGCTGTATCAATGAAATCACCGGCGGACGTACTTGCACCGGACGCGGCTTTACGCTGCTGCGCTTCTCCTCGATCTTTACGATCATCGAGCGTATAACCATTTCGGATATGCCCAGGTTGCGTTCGATCTCACGAGGCACTGTGCTCTCCGCGCGAAAGTTGATCAGCACGTAGTAGCCTTCGTTCTTGAAGTCGATCGGGTACGCCAGGCGGCGCTTGCCCCACTCGTCCACTTTGTCAACCTGCGCGCCGTTATCGGTGAGCAGCTTGGTGAACCGGTCGATCAGCTCCTTGCGCGCGTCGCCCTCAAGCGACGGGTCGAGGATGTACATCAGTTCATACTTGTTCAATTCGTTCTGCCTCCTTATGGACTTAAGGCCCCGCGCTTAACGCGGAGCAAGGTAATAATGGCGCGCCTAGCCGTTATAACCCGACGCGCCTGTTTCAACCCAAATAGTATACCAGCTTTTCAGTATGTTTACAAGCGGCATATTTACCTGTTTCGGGTATTGTGGCACGCGTCGTGGCCATTCGCGTAGGTTATCATAGGATTGTCGTAGGAGAATAAAGGAGGGCTTGAGGCATGACCCCAATTAATCAAAATCCGGACGCTGAAGAGCGGATCGGCGAAGAACAATATACAGAATGGCAAACACCGGACGGACTTGCGGACACAGAAACGTTTCCATGCGAGCCGGTCATGGAACAAACGGAACCATACTTGGATGCCGACGCGGACGCTTATGCCGATACAGATACATATCCTAATGCTTACCAGGCCATGCTCGACGCCGGTTTTCTGTCCGACCCGCCGGGAGCGGATTGTCCGGAAACTTCACTTGCCGCAGGTTATGAGAAGGCCGAAGGCGGCGGATGCATATACACGGTAACGTTCACGAAGGAGGTTCACGACTCGCTGACCGAGGTGGTTCAATCTATCGCCGAAGGCGAGATCGCCGGAGGCAAGATGTTGAAAGCCAGCGCGGACGCTATCAACAGATTGACTGATGCGGACGTTAGCAACGGCAACAACGTATCCAAATTGATGAGCCACACCAATATACTGACCGGCACGGTAGCCAGTCTGGAGTGCGTGTTGACCAAGAAACTATGCTGCACTCTGGCCAGCCTGTGCTCGTGCGCCCAAGCCCCGGGCGGGTCGGACTGCTTCGTGCTTAGCACCGATATGGAGAACGCACTGGCGGATATCGTCTCGTCCATCGCGAGCCAGGAGAGTGCAGTAAGTGAATTGATTACGGCGGGTTCATACGCCATGTACATCACCAACGAATACGGAGATTTGGATAAGATCCAGTCCGTACTAGAATGTCTGGGAATCCTGGTCGATATGAGCGCCTCCGTTGAAGAAGCTCTTGAGAAGAAACTATGCCTGTCGCTGGGCGCGATAACCAGCTGCGATCAGGAGGATCTGCCGGCTTCACTGCGAAGCGCGCTGGAAGATCTGATCGACTCGATCGCGGACAGCGAGACGGCGACGAGCCAGTTGGTAGCCACTAGCGCAGAAACATTGGCGAAGATCACCGAGAGCGGAAATTTCGAAGCTATACTCAAGGCGGTGGAGGACATGGAGCCGTTGACGGACGCCGCGCTGCGCATAGAAAGGGTCACGATGCACAAACTGGGCCTGGGCCTGGGCGCGCTGTGCGGCGACGATATAAGCGACCAGCTGAACTGTGATCTGGATAACTGCCCAAATATCTGCAGCGAGGCCGTGAGTGCGAACGCCGACGACTCGTGGGTTGACGCTCAAGGATAACGCCGTATCTCGGCGGCAATCCAAGGGGACGGTCATCAGCCGTCCCTTTTGCGTATTTGTGAATTATTAGCGCGCGCTTGCCCGGCACGTTCCGCCATGCTATAATTGAAAAGCTGCGTAAGCGGGAAGACTTTTGTGCGAAGATTATTGGCCGGATCGGGGGATAACCTGATGCCGCGATTTGACGCGCTGCTGATCGACATGGATCGTACGCTGTTCGACTTCGACGGCGCGGAAGCGACGGCGTTAGCGGCGGCGTGCGAGGAATGCGCATTGCGTTACTCGGACGGCGCGCTGGTGCGTTACCGTGAAATAAACCGCGAAGTATGGCGGCGTTACGACCGCAGGGAGATCAGCCATGCCGAACTTAATGTCGAACGGTTCGCGCGGTTCCTCAAGGCCGTCGGGGGCGAGGGGGATTCGGCGGTGTTGGGGGATCGTTACCTGAGGAATCTAGGCTCGGCAGGAACCCTGCTGCCCGGCGCGCTGGAGTTGATGCGGGACGTCTGTGCGCGAATGCCCGTTGTAATCATCACAAACGGCGATGGCGCCACTCAGCGCGGACGGCTCGGCGCCTCGCCCATGGCCTCGCTGGTGCGCGGTATGATCGTCTCGGAGGAAGCTGGCGCGGCCAAGCCCGATCCGCTGATGATTCGCGAGGGTATGCGCCTGGTCGGGATAACGGATGTTTCGAGGGTCATCATGGTTGGCGATTCGCTGGCTGACGACATAGGCGCGGCCAAGGCGGCCGGCGTCGTGTCATGCTGGCTGAATCCCGGACGCAAACCCGCGCCCGACGGACTCAAGCCCGACTACGAGATCAGATCGCTGCCGGAATTGCGCGGGGTATTGGGATTGGATATCTCCAATGGATAATCAAGGCGCGTTTGAATGATTTTGGATGAATACATGCCGCTGGCGCGTTATTACTAATGAGGCGGCCGCCAAGGCGGCGGTCGGACAGGTCTTGCCGGGAGGGTATCGGCTATGAGGAATACGAGGCTGAATAACAGGCTTATGAGCAGGCTAACTAACGGGTTCTCCGGTGGGTTCCCCAGAACGGTTCGCATCGCGGCGCTGTTGACGATACTGGCGCTGATCCTCGGCGCGTGCACGGTCAAGCCGGACTCGACCATCGAGGATCCGTTGACCGATCAAACGATAAGTCTGCCGTTTGACGCGACTGCCACGCCCGCGCCTACTCCGACTAGCGCGGTTATTACCCGCGCGCCGACCGCCACCCCTTCGCCCGTGGCCTCGCCCACACACGCGCCCACGATCCAGCCAGCCCCTAACGGGAACTATCAGGACTGGAACGACGAAACGGGTTTAGTGGTAGGCACGGCTTCGCCGACGACGGTATACACCCCCACCCCGGAACCGGCGGCCTCCGCCGCGCCGAACGCGTATACCACGCTGCGGCAGGGCATGAAGAGCGACGAGGTCGCGGACATGCAGCGCGCGCTGTCCCAATTGGGTTACTATAATGGATCGATCGACGGCTCGTTCGGCGCGGGTACCAAAAGCGCCGTCATATCGTTCCAGCAGGCGAACGGGCTGGCCGCCGATGGCATCGCCGGATCAAAGACGCTGTCGCTGCTGTACTCGGGGACGGCCTCGACGGGCGCTCAACAAACGTATGTTCCGCCGGTCGTCACAGCAAAGCCGTCAACGCCGACGCCCAAACCCACCGCGACTCCTAAACCCACCGCGACTCCTGTCGCGGGTCCGTCCACTTATAGGTACCTTGATATAGGTTCGACCGGAACGGACGTACGGTCGCTGCAAAACCGATTGAAGCAATTGGGCTATTTCTTTGGCTCAATCAGCGGCACATATGACAGCGCGACCAGCTACGCGGTAACGGCCTTCCAGCAGGATAACAAGCTGTGGGTCGACGGCAAAGCGGGGCCGGATACCCAGAAAGCGCTCTACGCCTCGAACGTCGCCCAGCCAAAGACCACGCCGTCTGCGTACCGCACGCTCCGCAGCGCGATGACCGGCGACGACGTATATAAGTTGCAGCAGCACTTGATCGATATGGGATACATGTCCGGCACGGTATCCGGATACTACGACGGGCGCACAGCCGAGGCGGTCAAGGCGTTCCAGCAGAGGAACGGCCTGACGGCGGACGGCGTCGCGGGCGCGGCCACTCAGCAGCGCATCTACTCCACCCAGGCCATACCCGCGCAGAATGTGAACCTGCTGTTCCCCGACGGAAAAGTGACGGCGACTCCGCCGACGGTCGCGTCAGCCGATCAGCCGCCCGACGGAACACTGCCCTTGTCTCCATCGGTTACTCAATCAGCAGCCGGCTTGCCCGACGGCGAAGCCAGCTTGTATGACACAAAGACGGCGTCGGTCACTCCGCCGCCAACGATTCCGCCGGGCGATACCGGCGGCATTATTGTAACCGCAGCCACTGCTGCCCCGTCGGGCGCGATCGAATCGATCGCGCCCGATCCTACGGATTTTCCATATATTCTCAATCAACCTGCTGAAACGCCGTCGCGCCCGACCGCGCCCGATCCGACTCCATTCGTTATGCCGGAATTTGACACGACGATCAACGCTGACGGCACGATCAACGGAACGCTGCGACCAGGCAGCGCCGGCGGAGGGGTTCAGCTTATTCAGGCCAGGCTGAAGGAACTGGATTACTACCTGGGCGAGATCAACGGGAATTATTCCGATTCGGTGACGGCGGCGGTGAGGCGGTTCCAGACGAGGAACCTGCTTCCGGCGGACGGCGTCGCGGGTTCAGGCACTCAGCGGGCGCTGTTCTCCGACGACGCTCTGGCGTCTCAACTGGACATGACCCCTAACGTTGGGGAGATGAAATTCGGCGATCGTTCCGACGATGTGACGATGCTGCAGGATCGGCTTATTCGCCTGGGATATCTCACCGAGGGCGCGACGGGTTATTACGGCGAGCAGACGCGCGACTCGGTAAGGGCGTTCCAGAAAATGAACGGCCTGCCTGACGACGGCTACGCGGGGGCGCAGACGCTGTCGCTGTTGTTCACGGATATGGCGCTGTCCGCCGTGGGTACGCCGGGCACGATGCCGCCGGCATCCACGCCCGAACCGACCCCGACAATCCCGCCGACACCCGCGCCCACTCAGGACGTCACGCTGCGCGAGGGCGATACCGGTTCGGTGGTCGTATCGCTTAAAGAACACTTGATAAAACTGGGTTACTTGGACGGCGACGCGGACGAGATATACGACGAGGCGACGTCGGCAGCGATCAAACGATTCAAGATAATCAACGAACTTGCGCCGGCGGGCGCAAACCCGGACGGCATAGCCGACGCGGCGACCCAGACGCGGCTGTTCTCCAAGGATGCCCAGCCGTGGCCGACGTTACCGTCAGGCAACCCTTCGCTGGTTCCGCTGGACAACACATCCCTCGACGCCCATGAGATCCAGACGACCGGCACCACCCAAACGAACCTCTCCAGCGGCGGCATAGCGGCCATCTCGCCCAGCGGAACGCTATACTATGCCGATGGTACGCTGGGCGGCCAGCTCTACTCACTGTCCGCTCAGACCGGAGCGACTCCTGTCGGCGATGATCGCGCGCGGTTCATCCACGTGATAAACGGCGCGCTGGTGTACGCGACCGACAGAGAGATCATCCGGTATAACCTGAGCGGCGGCCGCCGCGAGGTCATCGCCGAGACAGGGTTGATCACGAAGCTGGCGGCGGCGGGCGATTCGTATTACTACCTGGAGGGCGGTACGCTGTACCGCTACCGCGCCGGCGAAGGGCGCAGAGAGCTGGCCGGCGGCGTGAATGATTTTTACCTGGACGTTTCAAACATGGTGCTGTATGTAGCGACGCCGGAGGATATACGTCGCCTGGACGGAGCGGGTAACCCGCTGTCTACGGTGGTGCTCAGCGGCGCGCAGCAGGTATTGCTGTGCAACGGCGCGCTGTATTACAGCCGCGACCGCTCTGTGTACAGGATCGACGGCGGGCGCGAGGCGGCTGTGGTCTCGGGCAACGTGCAGTGGTTTGGATTCTACCGCGACGCGATGTATTATATTGTGGGCAGCGCGCTGGCTGTGGCCGATACCAACGGCGCGAACGCGCGCGTGTTCGACGCAGGCCCGGTAGCGTCGGTCTCCTTCATCAATGGCGAGGCGTATATCGGTCGCACGGTAGGCGGCGGGTTCAACCAAAAATACCCGGCGGAGTAACGCAAACCAATTTACCACAATTTGGAGGCGGCGATGATACTATCCATTCCTGAACAAACCGCGTCCGATCTGCTAGCGATCGGCGCGGTGTTCCTTCGCCCGAACGAGCCGTTCACGTGGGCCAGCGGTATAAAAAGCCCCATCTACTGCGACAATCGCTTGACCCTGTCGCAGCCCGATGTGCGCGGCAGGATCGAATGCGCGTTCGCGCAGCGGATACGCGAGACTTACCCGGAATGTGAGGCGCTGTTCGGCACCGCTACAGCGGGGATCGCGCACGCGGCGATTGCCGCACACTTGCTGGATATGCCCATGGGCTATGTTCGAGGCAGCGCGAAGGATCATGGCCGCAACAACCGTATCGAGGGTAAGCTCGTTCCGGGACAGAAGGTCGTCGTCGTAGAGGACTTGATCTCGACCGGTTCCAGCGCGCTGGACGCGGCGCGGGCGCTGCTGGACGCCGGAGCGGACGTGCTGGGCGTCGTTTGCATATTCACCTATAGAATGACCAAGGGCGTGCGGGCGTTCGAGCAGGCGGGGCTGAGACTGGAATCGCTGACGGATTTCGACACGCTGATAGATGTCGCGGCGCGTATGGGCGGCATCGGCAAGGACGACCTGCCGCGATTGCGTGCGTTCAGGGATAGACCCGATGATCCCGAGTGGATTAATAAGTAGGACGGTAAACTGTGATCAAGCATCTTAATGATATTCAGGATCTTTCATCGGATCAGATAGAACAGCTGATCGCGTTGGCGGAGGATATGCTGGCCGACCGCGCGAAGTATCAGAGCGCGCTGGCGCATCGCACGCTGGCTACGCTGTTCTTTGAACCGAGTACGCGTACGCGGCTGAGCTTCGAGGCCGCTATGCTGGAATTGGGCGGCGATGTGATTGGCTTTGCCGACCCGAACTCATCCTCCGCGACGAAGGGCGAGAGCGTCGCGGACACGATACGTACAGTAGCCTGTTACTCCGACATAATCGTGATGAGGCACCCGAAGGAGGGCGCGCCTATCGCCGCGTCGCTGCGCTCGCCCGTGCCCATCATCAACGCGGGTGACGGAGGGCATCACCACCCCACCCAGACGCTGGCCGATCTGTTCACGATCCGCCGGGAGAAGGGACGGTTTGAAGGGTTGACGATCGGGCTGTGCGGCGACTTGAAATTCGGTCGGACGGTTCATTCGCTGATACACGCGATGGCGAGGTATGAAGGGGTGCGGTTCGCGCTGATCTCGCCGCAGGAACTGCGCGCGCCGGACTACATACTCGAAGGTCTGCGGACGCGATCCAACGTCAGTTATGAGGAGACGGACTCGCTGGAGTCGGTCGTACCGCGCCTGGACATACTGTACATGACGCGCGTGCAGCGGGAGCGGTTCTTCAATGAAGCCGATTACGTGCGGTTAAAGGATAGTTACATACTAACATTAAAGACGCTGGCGGACGCGAAGGACAGCCTGACCATACTGCATCCGCTGCCGCGCGTGAACGAGATCGCCGTCGAGGTGGACGACGACCCGCGCGCGCGCTATTTCAAGCAGATGTATTACGGGAAGATCATCCGCAAGGCGTTGCTTGCGGCCATGCTGGGGGTGGCGCCATAATGAACATAGACAGCATCCAGAACGGGATCGTGATCGACCACATTCAGGCGGGCAACAGCATGAGCATATATCAGCTGCTGCATCTGGATCGACTGGCGTGCAGCGTGGCCATTATCAAGAACTGCAAGAGCGCCAAGATGGGTCGCAAGGATATCATCAAGATCGACGAGGACTTCGACGTGAATCTGGATGCGCTGGGATTCGTCGATCCAAACGTGACGGTTAGCGTGATACGCGACGGGCAGACGGTTGAGAAGCGCAAGATATCGCCGCCCGAGCGCATCGTGAACGTTATACGCTGCAACAACCCGCGCTGCATCACGACCACCGAACCTGGACTGGATCACATATTCCATCTGGCGGACGCGGCGCGCGGACTGTACCGTTGCGTGTACTGCGACGCTGCGAAACAGTAGCGTGATAACAGCGTCGGAACAATAATGGTAAGGCAATAACGGAGGCGATAGGGTTGGACGGCATAGCGATGGGGTTTATGTGCGCGGAGTGCGACGCGATACTGCGCGGAGGTCGAGTGGATCAGGTTCGTCAGCCCGATCGGTCGACGCTGATACTGGCCGTGCGCAGCCAGGGCGCAAACCATCGGCTGCTGTTGAGCGCGGACGCCAGCAACGCGCGGCTGCAGCTGACCGGCGCGAACCCGGCCAACCCGCCTGAGCCGCCGATGTTCTGTATGCTGCTGCGCAAGCGGTTGGCCGGCGCGTCTATAACGGGTGTGCGCGCGGTCGGGGGTGATCGCGTGGCGTGGATCGACCTGGATACCAAGGACGATCTGGGCGAATGCGGCACGCATCGGCTGATAGTGGAGTGCATGGGTCGGCACAGCAACATCGTCCTGCTTGATGAAACCGGAAGGATCGTTGACGCGATACGCCGCGTCAACGCGGATGTGAATCGGTATCGCGAGCTGCTGCCCGGTGTGATATATGTGCAGCCGCCCGCGCAGGATAAGCTGGATCCGGCCGCGTTCAGGGGAGCGTCGGCGGCGGACGCGAGAGCGGCTTTGCGGACTCGGCTGGATTCGGGCGGCAAACTAAGCCGCGCGATAGCCGACGCGGTAATGGGCGTGGGTGCGCAGATGGCGAGGGAGTTTGCGCGCCGGGTCGGCGGCGACGCTGACGTTTATATTGATAAACTGGATCGAGACGCGGTTTCGGACGCGCTGTCTTCCTTGATGAGCGGCTTGGACGGACTGGCCGCGCCTGTTTCGGTGCTGGATGAGACTGGAACGCCGATCGACGCGTACCCGTTTGAGATGTTGAGTTTGGCCGCCGATCGGCAGAAACGATGCGCGACGCTGTCGGAGGCGATGGACGCGTGTTACGCGAGACGGGATGAATCCGAGCGCATTAATCGCAGGAAGCAATCGCTGAAAAAGGCCGTCGATAACGCGATCGAGCGCGCCGAAAAGAAGCTGGCTATCCAGCTGGAAGCGATGAACACGCAGGAGCGGATAGATGAGGCGTCGCGGTTCGGCGAGCTGATCATGGCGAATTTGTATAGGATCCCGTCGGGAGCGGCGTTCGCGGCGTTGGAGGACTATTACCAGGAGGGATCGCCGGCGGTGACGATCCCGTTGGATGAACACGCGGGCGCGGTGAGGTCGGCGCAGCAATACTTCAGGAAGGCGCGGAAGATGAAGGCGGCTAGGGACTCGGCGCGGGAACAAAAAATGCTGACGGAGGGTCAGCTGGCGTTCCTGCGCATCCAGGCGCAGGATCTGGAGATGTGTCAGGATGAGGCTGAACTGGCTGAGGTAAGGATGCTGCTGATACGCGCGGGTGTCGTGCGCGCGGAGCGATCCGGGAAGGGCGGCAGGCCGGTAAAGGTGAGACTGCCGCAGTCGGAGCCGTACAGGTATCTGTCCAGCGATGGGATTGAGATACAAGTGGGGAAGACGAGCGCGCAGAATGACAGGATTACCGGCGCGGCGGACGGCGAGATGATATGGATGCACGCGAAGGATATGCCGGGGTCGCACGTGGTGATAAGGCACAGCGGCGCGGCGCCTGAAAAGACGATGGGCGAGGCGTTGATGCTGGCCGCGTGGTATAGTAAGGGCAAGGCGTCGGCGAACGTGCCGGTAGACGCGACGCTGCGAAAGTATGTAAAGAGGCCGGGCGGTGCGGCCGCGGGCTTTGTAACGTACACGAACCAGCGAACCTATTACATAACGCCGGACGAAGCCGCAATCCGCGCGCTGACCCTCCTGAATGGCAAAAAACTCTCGGCTATATAGGCTCGAGGAGGGTTGCGCAAGCCATGTTATCTACATGCGGCGCGAACATGGGGTAGACATGAGGATGAGCCTATGTTCGCGATTTTTATGGAAAATTTCTAAATAAAATTGAGAAAATTCAGCAGCGTGATCGTCTTAGAAACCATAATCGGGCTTGCAAGGCAGTTTAGCAAATGGTATAGTTGTCATGTGAAGATTGCTGTAGCCTTGATTGAGTTTTCTGTTTAATTGGTGCCAGATAATTATACATAGGAAAGGATGAATAATAACTATGAAAAAG
>JAITDK010000034.1 GCA_031282605.1 Oscillospiraceae bacterium | reverse complement strand
CCACATCGGCGCGGCGGCGTTATTCGAACGTGATTTTGGGACGACGCTTCACCTGCATGGAGAGGATCGTGCCGCGGTGGACGCGTGCGATCCCATAATGACTACCGCGCGGCTGCTATACGGACAAGATTTCCCGCCTGTGCGTAATCTCCTGCCGCTAACGGACGGCGAGCGGATAGAGACGGACGCGGGCGTCCTGGAAGTAATCCACACGCCGGGACACACTCCAGGCAGTTGCTGTTTCGCGCTGAAGCATGTGTGCGGCATACGCGTACTCGTCGCGGGTGATACCCTTCACGGCGGGTTCAACCATAAAGTCGGAAGTGATGAAGCGCGCTGGCGCGAGAGTTTGGATCGGTTATGCTCGCTGGATTTCGACTGCTACGTGATGGGGCATTGTAATCCCATCCTATTCTGCGACGCGAACCGGCGTATCGACAGTCTGCGGCGTTCGTTCGCAAATTACTATACGCCTTGGTTCAAGACGTTTTACGAGTCGTATCCCTATTAGCGTTAATGGATGTTGATGAAGGCGCCGCGGGAAAACGATGAAACGAGCCCTTTGGAGGACAGCTTGTATGCGGAATGATAAACCATCCTCGCCAAGCGAGCACCTAGACTCGCTGACGAAGCGTTACCCGACGCTGTTTCCCATTCGTGGAAATATCGAAGCGGCGTTCAATTTGCTGCACGCCAGCTACCGTGCGGGCGGAAAACTCCTGCTGTGCGGCAATGGCGGCAGCGCTTGCGACGCGGAACACATAACGGGCGAATTGATGAAGAGTTTCCTGCTGAAACGGCCGCTGGCCAAGGACGATCAATCCATGCTTTCAGCCTTCGGCGAAGACGGCGCCGACCTGGCCGCAACGCTCCAAGGCGCGCTGCCGGCAATCCCGCTGACCAGCATGACGGGGTTATCAAGCGCGTTCGCCAATGACGCAGAACCCGCGTTTACGTTTGCACAGCAGGCGTGGGCGCTGGCCAAACCCAACGATGCAATCCTGTGCATCAGCACATCCGGCAACGCGCGCAACTGCCGCCTGGCCGCAGTGGCCGCCAAGGCGCGCGGCGCGGCGGTTATAGGCCTGACCGGCGCGGGCGGCGGCAAGCTTGCGCCGCTGTGCGACGCGCTTATCGCCGTGCCGGAAAAATCGACCGCATATGTGCAAGAACTGCACCTGCCGGTTTATCATGCGCTGTGCGCGATGCTTGAGGCGGCATTCTTTGCGCAAGCGGGAGGGGAGGCTTGAACGGCATGTCTCAATTGGTGATAGGATTCGACATTGGCGGTACAAAATGCGCGGTGTCCGTGGCGCGGCTGGATGAAAGCGTATCAGGAAGCGGATTAGAAAGCGGATCAAAGCCTGCAATTCTCGCGAGGGAGGCGTTTGCCACGCCTGCGTCGCAGACGGAAGCCCTCAACCGCATGATTGACATGGCCGCCTCGTTCGCCGGCGGGGAGACGATTGCGGGCGTAGGCGTGAGCGCGGGCAATCCGATGGACGCGGCGCGCGGCGTGCTGCTCAACCCGCCGAATCTGCCAGGCTGGTCGGGGATATCGTGGACGGATGCCATACGCGAAAGACTTGGCGCGCCAGGGGTGATGGAGAACGACGCGAACGCATGCGCCATGGCCGAGTGGCGTTGGGGCGCCGGCGCACAGGTTGATAGCATGGTGTTTCTGACGTTTGGAACGGGTTTCGGAGCGGGATTGATACTGAATGGCCGGCTGTATAGGGGCGCGTGCGGCAATGCCGGCGAGGTGGGACACTGGCGCATGACTGACGGCGGTCCCGCCGGATATGGAAAGCTTGGTGCGCTGGAAGGGTACTGTTCCGGCGGCGGTCTGAGGCAGCTGGCGGAGATGGTCGGCAACCGGCGCAAGCAGCTGGGGAATGAACCCGCGTGGTTTGCGGCGGGCGGCACGGACGCGAAGACGCTGGCTATGGCCGCACGCGCGGGCGACGAAGCCGCGGGAGAGGTGTTTGACATTAGCGCGCGGCAGCTGGCGCGCGGCTTGTCGCTGATGATCGACTTTCTGAATCCGGAACGCATCGTGATCGGATCGGTCTACGCGCGCTGTGAGGACTTGTTCGCGCCGAGGATCCAGGCGGTATTGGAACAGGAAACGCTCGCGGATTCGCTGGCGGCGTGCCGCGTTGTGCCCGCCGCGCTGGGCGACTCCATCGGCGACTACGCCGCGCTCTCAATCGCTACATCCCGCAAGTGAGCGGTATCGTTGGCTCGGGCTGCTTCTTAGCGGGGCAAACCATGATCTCCTTGACTTGACGCTGAAGCGGCGGCAGCATCTCTTCCGGAGGGTTTACCTCTGTGATCAGGACGTCGACCATGGATCCTTTCGCGAAGCCGACGGTCGCAGGGGCGCCATACTTGCTGGAGTCCATAAGAATGTAGCGTTTGCGGGAATTCGCGAAGGCGATCTCGTTGATTCGCGCGCTTGGAAAGTCGAACTGCGTGAATCCCAGCGTGGAGCTATACCCGTCGCACCCGACGAAGCACTTAGTGAATTGTAAGTTCTTCAGCGACTCCTCAGCCAGATAGCCGGTGAAATCCCTGCGATTGCTCCGATACTGGCCGCCGATACAGAGCACTGCGCAGCGTTCGCATAATAAATGAATGTTTACCTGAGAGTTGGTAAACACAGTGATATTGTGGATATCATTCTCCAAGCGTTTGGCGAGCATCATGCAAAAGCGCTGAGTGGTCGTTCCCCAGTCAATGAACAGCGTGTCGCCGCTTTCGACCTGATCCGCCGCACACGCCGCTATCGCGAGTTTCTCCGACTCGTGCAGCGCCTCGTGCTGCTCAAATAAATAGTCGGCGGATCCCTCCGGCGTCGGCAAATATTGGATGCCGCCATGCTTGCGAACGGCCGTCCCGCTTGCCTCCAGGTTGATAAAAAGCCTGCGAATGGTGGATAC
Source organism: Oscillospiraceae bacterium (assembly GCA_031282605.1). Classification (GTDB taxonomy): domain Bacteria; phylum Bacillota; class Clostridia; order Christensenellales; family Aristaeellaceae; genus BNUH01. The sequence goes on along the minus strand of JAITDK010000034.1, from coordinate 2,669 downwards.
GGACACGCCCAGCATCTCTTCCGCCTGCTTATTGCTGATGTACCCGCTCTTGCGAAGGTTCTCCTGGAGCAATTGTTCCTGCAGCCGAGCCTTTCCCATCATCCGCACGCCTCCGTCATTCGCCCAAGGCGAGTGCCTATTTCGCCGCGCATCCGCCCCATGTACCCGTCGTTTTCGGCCGGACGCGTGTGGTGCATGCGCTTTTCTTCTCGCGGCTATATCCTTCAACCATGGATCCGTTCCCAGAGCAGCCTTCCCGCCGCCGCAATCAGGCGCAGCAGCTCCGGGTACAGCTTTGCGTCGAACCGTCCAACCGAGCCGCCCGTTTCAAAACACAGCGCGCCTTGATAGCCGACGGCCTTCAGTCCCGCCGCGACCGCGTCCCAGTCGACCGTCCCCATGTACGGCGCGAAATGAAGATCGTCCCGACCGTCGTTGTCGTTCAAATGCAGGGCGGACAAGCGGGAGCCTAGCGTCTTGATCGCTCGTTCCTGATCCTGGGCGAAGAGCATCGCGTGTCCTGTGTCCAGGCAGAAACCGAAACAGTCAAATCCCGCGATCCCGTTGAGCGTGTCGACGTATCGGACGGCCTCCTCCATATCCGAGCAAGGCGCCTGCATCTTCCTGCCGTTGTGTCCGGTAAACATATTCTCCAGGCAGACGCGAACGCCCGTTTCCTGGCATACGGGGATCAACTCGCTGTAGAAGAAGATGTTCGCGTTCCACTCGTCGTAGTTATCCAGCCTCTTACGATCGCTGTAGTGTTCGAACGTCGGGTGGACGATCAGGTTCCCGCATTCCAGGTAAGCGCACGCCTCCAGGCACCGCTTCGTCGCTCGAACCATGCGTTCGTTCCCGATCGGGATGGGGAACGGCGCGTGCGCCTGGTAAAAGTCGACGGCGAAATGGGCGGCGGCGGTTTTGAACGGTTCGAGCGCCGCGCGCGTCTCATCCCAGGTTCCATCCAGTTCGGTCGTTTTTCTGCCCGACTCGATGTCCTTCCAAGGAAGGAACACGTCCAGATTGAAGTCCACGCAGTTGAAGCCCGAGTCATGGATCAGGCGAAACATTTCGGTCGGGGTGAACGATTGCTGCAGTCCGCTTGTCTGGATGCCGATGCGCATGGCGCGCACCTCCTATCAACTAAATACAATGATAATAATCATAATACAGCGCGGACGCCGCCGCTGTCAATACAGAATATCCAGTTTAAAACGATTCGTTCAGATAATCAACCATTTCAGGGCGCATTCTAGCGGTTTTATACGTTTCGTTCAAAACGTGCTTGATACTCTGAACGAAACGTGTTATCGTATTGAATGTATTGTTTGACGCACTAGATTAACCGCGGATTCGCGACGGATTTTCGTCGCGCGCTAAGGCGAAGGCAGTCCGCGGGCTCGACGATTCGACGCGGACGGCGAGAAGGCGTGCGGATTTTATACGTCAAGCTATGTTGTCGGAGGTTATGGATATGTCGAGAGCCGCTCGGTTCGGTCGTCGGTTCATCCAAGGAACGGGAGCTGTTGCTGCTGACGCTGCCGACGCTGATTAAGTAGTAAGGAGGCGCGCCGGATGAAACCACGCGTATCCGAACGCCGCGCTGGTGCGCTGATAGCCTGCGTGTGGCTGGCGTACATGGTCTCCTACCTGGGTAGGTACAACTTCGGCGCGGCGATAGGCGCGATGGTTGACGCCGGCGTGCTGTCCCGATCGGACGCGGGCGTTGCCACGTCGCTCTTCTTCTTAGCGTACATGGCGTGCCAAAGCCCGAGCGCCTTCGTTCTCCGTCGGTTCGACCCGGTTCGAGTCATCGGGTGTGGACTGGCGCTGTCCGCCGCCGCCAACGCGGCGCTGCCGCTCTGCCCGGTTTCGCTGGTGCGCCTGGTATGGCTCATCAATGGCGGCGTACAGTCCGCGCTGTGGCCAGCAACCGTCCGCGTGCTGACCGAGCGCCTGCCTGAAAACCGCGTAATGCGCGCTATGACAGTCATAAACACCACAACCACCGTCGGCACGGCGCTTGTGTACCTCGTTTCAGCCGCTTGCCTGAAGTGGGGCGTTTGGCGCTATGCGTTCATAACGCCCGCTGCCATACTGTTCGCCGCCGCGCTGGCTTGGCTGTACGCCACGCGTCGTATTGACGGGGAAGCGCCCGCCCATTCGGACCATCAAGACGCGGCGCCGGAACAGCCCGCGCTGACTTCACGCAAACCCTTCGCTCCCCTTGCCGGACTGATCACCCTTCCGTTCCTAGCCATGCTGCTGCTTGCCGTCGTGAACGGATTCATCCGCGACGGCGTGACCACCTGGCTGCCCACCTATGTTCAGGATAACTTTCAGATTGGTTCCGCCGCCGCCGTATTCCTGTCCGTCATCATTCCCGCGGCGCAGACCGTTGGACCGTTCCTGGCGCAGCGGACATACGCGGCGCTGAAGACCCACAACGCCGCCTGCGCCGCCCTGTATGCCGCCGCCTTCCTGAGCGTGCTGACGCTCGCGCTCTCCTCGAACGGAAATCTCGCGGTGGCGTGCGTTTGCTTCACAGCCTGCGCCGTGATGATCACCGCCTTGAACACGGCGCTCGTTTGTTTTTACCCCATGGAATTCAAAGGACGCGCCGCTCAAGTTTCAAGCGTCGTCAACACATTTGTTTATACCGGCAGCAT
>JAITDK010000025.1 GCA_031282605.1 Oscillospiraceae bacterium | reverse complement strand
ACTTACGCGACGCGACCGTCTTAATTGTAATCAAAACATGCCTCAATTTCAGTTGCCCTCCTGCTTGCCTATATACTGCAGGCTTCAGCACACATGTCTTTGCATATTGCAGCCGAGTAGTGACCTTCATGCGAACGATCTGGCCGCTTCATCGATGCGATTCAGCGCCTCCGCCGTTTCATCAGGCGTGATGGTCAGCGGCGGCAGCAGTCGCAGTCTGTCGTGAGCGGTGAGCGTAAGCACGCCGTGTTTTATGCCAGCGTTGACGGCGTCCCTGGCCGAAACCATGGGCAGCGACACGCCTATCATCAGACCCAATCCGCCGATATCGCACGTCATGCCGGAGTATCGCCGGATAACATAGGTCAATCCCGTGCGGATCGTTTGCGCCGTCAGGCTGACATGCCGCAATCCGTCCTCGTTCAAGCGGTTCAGCACGACCAGCGCGCCGGCACATACGGCTGGGTTCGCGCCAAACGTGGACGCGTGCTCGCCAGGCTGCAGCGTGCCCTCCGTCTTTTCGCCGAAGAGGATAGCGCCGATGGGCAGTCCGCCGCCCAGCCCTTTAGCGCATGTGACGATATCGGGCGTTACGCCATAATGTTCATACGCGAACAACTTACCTGTGCGTCCGATGCCAGTCTGCACCTCGTCGTCGATCAGCAGTATGCCGCGCCGAGCGCACAGTTCAGCCACGGCCTTGGCGTAATCCTGCGTTAGCGCGCGGACGCCGCCTTCGCCTTGCACGAACTCGATCATTACGGCGCAGGTGTTCTCGTCGATCATGGATTCGAGCGAGGCGGTGTCGTTCGGTTCGGCGTAACTGAATCCCGTCGGGAAAGGATCGAATTCCTTATGGAACTGTTCCTGCCCCGTCGCGGCGAGCGTGGTCAGCGTGCGGCCGTGGAAGGATTGTTTCAGCGTGATTATGTTGTGGCAACGTGGGCCGTGGTGGGTGTGCCCCCACTTGCGCGCGGCCTTGATCGCGCCCTCGTTGGCCTCCGCGCCGGAGTTGCCGAAGAAGACCTTCTTCATGCCCGAACGCGCGCAAAGCGCCTCGGCAAGCATAGTGCACGGCTCGGTGTAGTACAGGTTAGAGGTATGCTGCAGCGTGGTCAGCTGCGCATAGACGGCATCTGCCCATTCGGGATCGCAAAAGCCCAGCGAGTTTACGCCGATGCCGCTGGTCAGGTCTATATAGTCCTTGCCGTCCGCATCCCAGCATCGTGCGCCGCGACCCCTTACCAGCGCGATGGGGAAGCGTGCGTACGTATGTTCGACATAGCCGCTATCGCGGCTGATAATCGCTTGAGCCGCGCCTTGCGCGGCGCCTTGCACGGCGCCCTGCGTTGAAACGTTTGTCATGCTTACTCACCTCGTGAACAGCGTGCCGATGCCCTCGTCGGAGAACATCTCCAATAATATCGCATGTGGTATGCGACCGTCAATCATCACGGCCTTCGCGACGCCGCGACGGATCGCCTCCACGCAGCATTCCACCTTTGGTATCATCCCGCCGTCTATAATTCTCTGCCTGCGCAGCGCCGCGACCTCGCTCACCGGCAGGGATGATATAAACGACTCCGGGTCGGCGACGTCACGCATAAGACCCCTGACGTCCGTCATCACGATAAGGTTTTCAGCCTTCAGCGCGCCCGCGACCGCGGCCGCGGCCGTATCCGCGTTGATGTTGTATACCTGACCCGCGTCGTCCGTGCCCACGGTCGCTATGATGGGGATATAGCCCGCCGTCAGCGCGTCCATAATCGGTCTATCGTCCACGTGCGTCACGTCTCCGACGAAACCCAGATCAACCTCGGACTCCGTCTTCCTCACGCGAAGCATCCCGCCGTCCAGACCGCACAGCCCCAGCGCGCGCCCGCCCATCTTCTGCACCAGCGCGACCAAGTCCTTGTTCGTCTTGCCGGACAGCACCATCTGCACGACCTGCGCGGTCTCGGCGTCGGTCACGCGCAGACCGCCCGCGAACCGCGACTCAATCCCCATCCGCTTGAGTGTCGCGGATATCTCCGGCCCGCCGCCGTGAACGAGCACAACCTTTATGCCCACCAGCGACAGCAGTATGACGTCGCTCATCACGGCCTCGCGCAATTCACCGCTGACCATGGCGTTGCCGCCATACTTGACCACGACGATCCTGCCGTGATACTTCATTATATAGGGCAATGCCCGCGTCAGTATCTGCGCCTTCATCGCGTTGAGTGTGCCGCCAGGGGTTGGTTGTTCAAGATTCATGATCTTCTCCTCACGAGCGGTAGTCTCCGTTTATATGAACATACTCATACGTTAGATCGCAGCCCCACGCCGTCGCGACGCCGCCGCCCTGGTTCATATTGATATTCAGGTCAATCTCCGGACGCTTGAGTATCGCCAGCGCCTTTTCCTCCGAGAACGGATAGGCCATGCCGTTCTCGCAGACGAGCAGCTCGCCCGCGTCCGACGCTATGCTGACCGCGATGGTATCCACGCTGAAATCACCGGGCGTATAACCGATGGCGCACAGCACGCGACCCATGTTCGCATCCGCGCCGAATATCGCCGTCTTGACTAGCGGCGAAGTAACCACGCTGCGCGCGATATCGCGCGCCAGCCGGTCATCCGGCGCGCCGATTAGATTTACCGTAATCAGCTTAGTGGCGCCTTCGCCGTCGCGTGCTACCTCGCGAGCCAGCCTGGTCAAGAGGGTCGTCAGGGCGGCGGCGAACGTGTCGAACGCCGCGCCGCCGGATACGATGCGCGGATTCCCGGCCTTGCCACCGGCCATGATCGACGTCATGTCGTTGGTGGAGGTATCGCCGTCCACGACCACGCGGTTGAACGTTTGATCCACTGCGGCGAACAGAGCACCGCGCAGCAATCCCACGTCGATGTCGGCGTCGGTAGTGACGCAGCACAGCATCGTCGCCATATTCGGGGCGATCATGCCGGAGCCTTTGCACATCGCACCGATTGTGACGGGCGTTCCATCTATATCGACGGATAGCGCGGCCTGCTTGTCGCGGGTGTCGGTGGTCATGATCGCCTCGGCGGCGGATAAAGCGCCGGACGCGTCCGCGCTGACGCCGGCGACGAGCGAGGGCATACCCGCGAGGATCGGCTCGATCGGGAGACGTTGACCAATTACCCCTGTGGAGGCGATTATAACATCGTTCGCGCTAATCCCGGCGATCTTCGCGAGCGCGCCGCACATCGCGCCGGCCAGTTCGACGCCGTCCGCGCCGCAGGTATTCGCGTTGCCGCTGTTGCAGATAAACGCCTGAGCCTTACCGTCGGCTAGATGCGCCCGCGTTACGGTGATCGGCGCGCCGATCACCTTATTGCGCGTGTATACGGCCGCCGCGGCGCATGGCTCGTCGGCCAGCACCAGCGCGAGATCCTTTTTATGCGCGTTTTTGCGGACGCCGCAGTGTATGCCGCCCGCCTTGAATCCCTTCGGTGCGCACACGCCGCCCGGGAGCCACTGAATCTGCATATATTATCACTCCTTATTCTTCGAACAGGCTCTAAAGTCCGGCGGCTTCATCCAGTCCCAGCGCGATATTCATACACTGCACCGCGGCTCCGGACGCGCCCTTGCCAAGGTTGTCGAACGACGCAGTCAGCGTGAATCGTTCGCCGCCGCCGCAGACGGCGATGTTCAAGTCGTTCGTACCCGCCAACGCGTTCGCGGGCATGAATCCATCACTCGGCGGCGGCAGGATATGGATGAAGCGCGAGCCTGCGTAATGACGGATATAGATGGAATTCAGCGACTCAACGTCCGCGCGCTTCTCAAGCGCGGACGCGTGCAGCGGCACGCTTACGACCATCCCCGCGAAGTAATCGCACACGATCGGGTTGAACACAGGCGGCGTGACGAGTCCCGACATCCGCGTCATCTCGGGCAGGTGTTTATGGTTCTGTGATAAACCGTACTGACGCGGACTGTCGAGCGACGCGGGGCGATCATCCGATTCATATTCGGCGATCATCCTATTCCCACCGCCGCTGTAACCGGATATCCCGTGGCACGTCAGTGGAGCCGACGGCGCGACCCAACCTCCTTTCACCAGCGGCGCGACCAGCGATATAAAACCCGTTGCGTAGCATCCGGGCACCGCGACGCGCTTAGACGACGCGATCGCGGTGCGCTGACCGCCGTTTAGCTCCGGGAATCCGTATACCCATCCGGGCGCGGCGCGATGCGCTGTGCTGGCGTCCAATATCACCGTTTCAGGGTTTGTGACCAGCGCCACCGCCTCTATAGCGGCGTCGTCGGGCAGGCATAGAAACACCGCGTCGGCCTGATTCATCAGCGCTGCGCGCGCTGCGGGGTCTTTGCGCCGCTCCGGATCTATTGTGAGCAAACGGATGTCGCCGCGCTTTTCGAGCCGCGATTGGAGCTTCAAGCCCGTCGTCCCCGCCTGGCCGTCGATGAATACACTTTTCATTAGCACGCTCCATGCATGATTATTAGAAATACTTGTATATTATGCGTAATCAATGCCACTTAGTGAATAATATACGATTACGGCGCGTTTGTCAAGCAAAAATCGAAAGCGGGGCGAAATAAGTTGAGAAGCCCCCGCACTCTCTCCAAATTAGCCCGCTCCGCCGTATCAAGGTTATCGTTTTCTCGTTTGAGCGTGCATAGACTATCTTGATCAAGCGTGTATCGAACGAGTATCGGAGGAATAGCCATGCGGCAATCACCACCGGCCATGGACGAGGTCAAGCTAAGCATAGTCACGCCCGTATACAATGTATCGCTATATATAGAACGCTGCGTACAGTCGGCGGTGGATCAACTGGGGCGAGGCGACGAGATAATCCTGGTCGACGACGGGAGCACTGACGACAGCGGGCAGTATTGCGATTGGTTCCAGCGCAGCTACGGGGACTGCATAAAGGTTATTCATCAACAGAACAAGGGGCTGAGCGAGGCGCGCAACACAGGCATACGCGAGGCGTCCGGCGACTACATCGTATTCCTGGACAGCGACGACTGGCTGATGCGCGGCGCGCTGGCCCAGATTAAGTCGATACTATTCAAACGTCGGGTTGACGTGCTGATAGGCAAGTTCCGCGCGTACCAGATGCCGCCTAAGGCCGGCATATTCGACGATCCCACCGACTTTGACAAGCAGCTGGGCGGCGACGAACTGAACGCCGAGCATGTGAAGCGCGGCATATTCGAGAACAATATGATGTGCACCGCTTGGCGCAACGTCGTGAGGCGGGAGTTTATAAAGCGAAACGCGCTGCTGTTCGAGCCGGGCATACTGCACGAGGACGAGGAGTGGTGCCCGCGCCTGTACGCCGCGGCGCAATCCTTCGCGTTCAACACGCGGCCGTTCTACGCCTACCGCCTAAGGGACGGCAGCATCGTCTACTCGCGCGACTGGCGTAAGACGCTGGGATTGTTCGCGGCTGTGCAGATGGTCAGCGTCACAAAGGAGCGGCATCCCGAGATGGAGAAGGGCTTGACGCGCAAGTATAACGAATTGGCCGGGCGCGCGCTTCAAACGCTCCCGGCTTTCAACGATGAAGAGCGGACGCGCCTGTTCGAGGCGCTGCCAAAGTATCCGGCTATGTCCAGGTATATACTGCTGTTGAAGGGCAAGGGCGTTATCGCGGCGAACCAGGAACAGGCCGCGCCGAACCGCTCGTCGGAGGCATTCGAAAAAATCGTAACCGAGAGCGACGACGGCGAACTGCTGGCAAAGTGGGCGCTGATCTCGTATTACACAATGATGAAAAGCGTTCGCGAGGCCATAAAGAATCGCTCCGATACGACCGCGGCAGCCTCGGTCGAGTCTCCGGCGCCGACGCCGACGCCAAAACCAGCGCCGAGCCCCATGAACCGCCGCCCGCTCAAGGAATCCATGGAGCGGATGATGCAGCAGGGCGGCGCGACGCGATTATCAAACGTTCAGGATCCGCTGGCTGCCTCGGTGACTACCGCAGCAACGGCGGCGACGACGGCTGTAACCGCGACCGCAGCCATAGCGTCAGCCGCCGCGAGCGTTGCGACTGCCGTGGATAAGGCGCAAACACAAGTACAGCCGGAGAGCGGTCAGGCGACAATCGTCTGACCGCTCTCCGGCGTATTAAGCCTGACGCGCCACTCGGCGCATTAACCCGCCGCCAGCCGTTCCTTGATCAACCCGGCCATATCGTCGGCTATAGACTCAATCGTGGGTAAATCCCTACCCTCGACCATCACGCGCACCAGCGGTTCCGTGCCCGATACGCGCACGACCAACCGCCCATCCTCACCCAGCCGAGTCTTGGCCTCTTCGATCGCCGTCTTGACGGTTTGATCGGTATAGAACGCCAGTTTGCCATCGGGCGATACGCGGACGTTGCGCGATACCTGCGGGTAACGGTTCATCACGTCGGCCAGCTCGGACAGCTTCTTACCCTCGCGGCGAACCAGCGACAGCAGCTGGATCGCCGTGAGCTGTCCGTCGCCCGTTGTGGCGAAGTCGCGAAATATCACATGGCCGGACTGTTCGCCGCCGAAACCAAACTCACCCAACAGCATCTCTTCCAGCACGAACCGATCTCCCACCTTCGTGGCGATGAAGTTAAGCCCGTTCTCCTTGCAGAACCGCACGAATCCCAGGTTCGTCAGTATCGTGCCGATGACGGTATCGTGAGGCAGTTTGCCGCGCGCCTTCATATCCTTCGCGCACACGGCCATTATCTGGTCGCCGTCGATGGGCAAGCCTCGTTCGTCCACGGCCAGGCAGCGATCGGCGTCGCCGTCGAAGGCTATGCCCGCGTCGAAGCCGCCGCTCTTGACCGTGTCAATCAGCCGTTCCATGTGGGTCGAGCCGCAGTTCTCGTTGATGTTCAGTCCGTCAGGTTCGTCGGCGAGGAACGTTGCCTGTGCTCCCAGTTCGTCGAACAGCTTATGCGCGGTGACGCTGGCCGCGCCGTTCGCACAATCGACCGCCACCTTCAGCCCTTCCAGCGAGAACGCCACCGTACTCTTGAGATGGGCTACATAATCCTTCACGACGGTGTTCTTCCATGTCAGTTTACCCAGATCAAGCGGCTCGGCCTCCAATCGCGCGCGATGGGGATCAAGCGTCAGCGTCTCGATCTCCTCTTCCAGCGCGTCGGGGAGTTTGAAGCCGTCGCCGCCGAATATCTTGATGCCATTATACTCCGCCGGGTTGTGCGAGGCGGTGATCATAACCCCCGCGTCGGCCTTGTACTTGCCCACAAGGTATGCTACGGCGGGGGTGGGTATCACGCCTAAATGGAGCACATCCGCGCCGACCGAGCATAGTCCGGCCGTGACCGCCGAGGCGAGCATGTCGGATGATATGCGCGGATCCATCCCCACCAGCACGACAGGCCTGCGTCGGCGGTTCGACGACAGCGCGCACGCGGCCGCCCGACCAATGGTCATGGCCAGTTCGCATGTCAGGTCTTGATTTGCCACGCCCCGGACGCCGTCAGTACCGAATAATCTGCCCATACTATACCTCGCCGAACGGGGCGCGCTGAAGCGCGATCACGCCGTCTCTCTTGTAGATGGAGCGCGCCGGCACTATACCGCGCACGCTGGCCGCCGGATACACGATGCTTCCGCGCCCGACGACGACCCCTGGATTAAGCACCGCGTTGCAGCCGATCTCAACGAAGTCGCCCAGTATCGCGCCGAGTTTCTTCATGCCGGTCTCGATCGGTCCGCCGCTCGTGTGCACGACAACCTTTTGCCGATCCGAACGTACGTTGGACGTAATCGAACCCGCACCCATATGCGTCTTCCAGCCCAGTATAGAATCGCCGACGTAGTTGAAATGCGGCGCTTGGGTGTCGTCGAACAGCAGCGCGTTCTTTAGTTCGGTTGAGTTCCCTACAACCGATCGTTTGCCCACAAGAGCATTGCCGCGTACGAACGCGCAGTGCCGTATCTCCGCCTCATGATCGACGACGCACGGACCGATCAGCAGCGCGGAGGCCGCTACCCTGGCGTCCCGCGCGACCCAGACCTGCGGCGCGATCTCCTCGAAATCATCGGCGGACAGCGTCGCGCCCAGCGTCGCGATGAACGCGCCCAGCATCGGCAGCGCGCGCCACGGCGCGGCCAGCGACACAAACAGCGGCGACGCGATCGTACGCGTCAGATCCAGCAGCGCGTCAACGCGCGGCAGTTCATTCTCCATTGAACCTCCGTTGCCCCGCGCCGGGCTGAGTTCCCCGGCGCGGCGGCGTGGCTATCGTTTATTCTTTTGCTATAGTTTACTCTAATTCCAGCGGTTTATGTACGTCTTGACGTTCGCCTCGTTCGTCCAATCCTGCATCGCCTGGTTATACAGTTCATCCTTGCGCGTGGTCAGTATTTCCGCGCGCAGCGTGTCCTTTACCTCGGATGTCGGGATGTCGCCAGCGGGTATGTCGGATGCGTACTGAAGGATATGATAGCCGTAGTCGGTCTCAACCAACCCCGATATGTCGCCGGGCTTGGCCAGCGCCATTGCAGCGTCCTTGAACTCTGCCACGAAGCTGGTCGTCGTCTCGCTTACGGGGTATCCGGTGGTCTTGTATGGCTCGGACTGCATGCCGGTATCGGTGCCGTATTCGGCCATCAGCGCGTCGAAGTCGGCTCCGTCCTCCTGTACCTTGGCCAGCACTTCCTCCGCGCGCGCCTTGACCTGCTCCTTGCCCTGCGCCAGTTTTTCCTCCAGCTGTGCGTTCAGCTGCGCGTCGGTTTCGTCAAGCCCCGCGAACAGGCTGTTAAACGTCTGTTCGTCGGCTTCGTTCAGCGTGCCAAACGACGTCCTTTGTTGCTCCAGGCTGTAGCGGTTGTAATCATTGTTAGACAACTCCGTATTGATGTTATCTATCTCGGTCTGAATCTCTTCTGGGATGCCGACCAGCAGGTTCTTTACATAGCGATACCCTTCTGGACGGTAAAGCACCAGCGCGCCGTTCATCAGGTCCGTGCCGAACGAGGCTGGGTTTTCATCATAATTGGTCTTCTGCTCGGCGCGGCGAGTGTCGGCTTCGGCGTTGACGTCTTCGTCGGAGATCGTCACGTCCTTCGTAACGTCGTCCTTAAGCCGTTCGGATATCACGCCGTCGCGATTCGACTCAACCATTAAATCACGCGTAAGTCCCTGCGCGTCCAACTCCTTGATCGCCTGATCGCGCGCCGTAGACTCGATCAACGACGCGTTCGACTGCTGCAGCGAGGTCGTATATGAAGCGATCCACGACTCGTACGCTTCGTCGGCGGCTGTCTCGATTTGAGCCTCCTCCTCAGGGGTGAGCGTCAGTCCGCGGGCGGCGAACTGCTGCGCGCGCACCTTCTGGGATGTGACGCCTGTCAGTGTGGATTCTTTGACGGATTTGATGAACTCCTCGTCCGACGTGTCGATGCTTAGCCCGTACATGGAGTAAAGCGCGGCATACTGGGACAGCGTCATCATATATGGCCCGGCCAGGTCGCCCTTGACGATCGGCTCGCCGCCAACCTCGGCTATGACAGTCTTCGCCTCCACGGCCGGATCCTTGCTGATCAGTTTGCATCCGCTGAGCGTGAACGCCATGCACAGCATCAGCGCAATGATCGCGATCCGGCGCGAGTGTGGTTGCTTCATAAATCTACCAGTCCTTTCAGTTACTTCCATCAGTTTACGTTGTTTGCGTTCGTCCCAAGTCGACAGTATTATACCCAATCCGCAATAAAATGACAAGCCGCCGGTCGCAATCATATCTTTCCCAGCGGCTTGCATCGTTATGCTTCATGTCGATTTTGCGCGGACAGAACGTGTTACGCTACGGAACAGATTCTCCAGGTACAACCGGCAATCCGAAGCCGGTAGACTGTGTATCACGATGGTCCAGGCGACGCGTGGTCTGGTTTCTAACGGGCGGATAGCCCTTCGCTGGGTCTGGGACAGAGACCCCGGCTCCCCGCAGGGACGTTCCTCGTTCCAACGTCCCACCGTTCCTCGTCCCATCGTCCCAACCCTGCGCCCGCCAGTAAAAACGCTATAAAGAAGTAGACAACTTACGCCATTGTGGCGGGCGCCACAAACTTAAAGCGCATTCGATCCGCAGATCGAACAGCGTCCCGCCGTAGCGGACAGCCGGAGGTTGCGGTACGCAATATAGATGCAGCGTTGCGCAACGCTGCGCTTAGGTTGCGTCACGTAACCCTCGGCTGTTCGCTGCGGCGGGACGCTGTCCGGTTTGCGAACCGGATGCGCTTTAAATTACTGGCGCCCCGCCACTATGATGTGGGTTGACTATTCCATTACGG
>JAITDK010000328.1 GCA_031282605.1 Oscillospiraceae bacterium | reverse complement strand
TCCGTGCCGATGCCGCGCAGCATCCGACCCTGCTTACCCAATACAATGCCCTTGTGCGCGGCGCGCTCCACATATATGCTCGCGTGGATCTCCGTCAGGCTGGCCGACACCTTCTCTATGCGCTGTATCTCCACGCCGACGCCGTGCGGCACCTCTTCGCGCAGATGCGTCAGCGCCTTCTCGCGGATGATCTCCGCGCACAGCATGTATTCCGGCTGGTCGGTGATCATATCGTCCGGGAAGTAATGAGGACCCTCCGGCATCCGCTCAAACAGCAGCGAGCGCAGCGTATCAACGCCGTCGCCCGTCTTCGCGCTCATCGGCAGTATCGCGTCGTATTGATCGTACGGCGGGATACTGAAGGATTGCAGATCGCGCGCTATCGCCTCGCGGGAGGCGACGTCCGTCTTGTTCAGCACAAGTATCTTCGGCAGTTTGCGCTTGGAGAATTTCTCGATGACGTCGCGATCCTTCGGCCCGACCGTGCCGGCGGCGGCGACCACGACGATCGCGTCCGCGCCGGTCAGCGCTTCATACGCGGCGGACTGCATGTATTCGCCCAATTTGGTCCTAGCCGTGGTCAGCCCCGGCGTATCTAGGAAAACGATCTGCCCTTGAGGCATGGACATAACGCCAAGCACCCGTCTGCGCGTCGTCTGGGGTTTGTCCGACACGATGGCGACCTTCTCGCCGACCATCGCGTTGAGCAGGGTAGACTTGCCGACGTTCGGTCGGCCTATTATCGCCGCGAAACCCGAGCGATATTTGTTTGTTTCATTCATTTCTCATTCACTTCTCGCGCATGTCTCACTCATCCGTCTTATCCAGAACGAATTTCGCGGGCAGCAGCGCGCCCAGCGTTGTGCGCTCCGTATGCTTGCCGTTGACAAGTATAATCTCCATGCCGTCCGAGCCGAACTCGCGCAGCACCTGCAGACACGCGCCGCATGGATAGGGCATCGCGCCGTCCGCGGCGACAGCGATTCTAGTGAACTCAAGCGCACCGCGTGACACGGCCTGCACGACCGCCGAACGTTCCGCGCAGATTGATAGGCCGTATGAGGCGTTTTCAACATTGCACGCCTTGAAGCGGCGTCCGTCCTTCGCCTCCAGGCACGCGCCGACCGCATAGCCTGAATAGGGACAGTAGGATTGTTCGCGAGCCGTTTGCGCCTCTTGGATAAGAATATCATCGTCCATGGTGACACCTGCCTAATCAATTACTTCGTTTCATCGCGGCATAGCTCGTCGCCGCACTCGCAGTCGCGCGTCAGACCGAGATCACCCATCGCCAGTTCCTCCATCGCGCGCATGGCCGCCCGTTCACGCTTGCCGCAATGGTCATACCCCAGCAGGTGACACATCCCATGCGCGAATAGATAACCCAATTCCCGCTCCGGCGAGTGTCCGTATGTCCGCGCCTGTTCCGCCGCCTTATCCAAACAAATCATTATATCCCCGAGCACGCGGCAGCCTGTCTCCGGCTCCACCAGCCGCTTCAGCCGCTTCGGGAACGCCTTCGCCGTCCCGCCTGGATATGTCTCCCCCGGAAAGGACAGCACGTCCGTCGCGTGATCCACCCCGCGATGCTCCCGGTTGACCCTCCTGATCCCCACCGCATCCTCGAAACACACATCAACCGCGTATCGACCGTCCAGACCCTCATGCGACAGCAGGCTTTCGGCTATCGATTCCAGCAGTCCGATAGTCGCCGCCGACACCCCTTGACCACCTTGCACACGTACCTTAACCGTCATGACCTTGACTCCGGCTGCGGGCTTGGGCGCGCGGCCTGGTTCGGCGACGGATTCGTGGACAGCGGCGGCGCGTCCTGCGCCGGAGGCAGCGCGGGCGACGGCTGACGTCCGGAGTCCAGCGACGGGTACTCGATCCGCTGGTGATACAGCCCTGCCAGCACCTCGCAGAACACCTTGCTCACCGCCGTTACATCCTTGAACCGCAGCGGCGTTTCGTCCAACTGCCCGTCCTGCACCTTCTGGCGCACCACGGCCTGGATCGTCTGCTCGATTTTCTTCGCGGAGGGTTGGGGCGTGGCGCGCACCGCCGCCTCGACCGAATCCGCCAGCATCAGCAGCGCGGCCTCCTTGGTCTGCGGGCGTGGATGGTTATACCGGAACAGCGAGATATTCACCGCGTCGCCGTCGCGTTCGCGGGCCTTGTTATAGAAGTACAGCACCGGCGTGTCCCCGTGATGCTGCGCGATCAGGTCTGTGACCTGCTTGGGCAGACGGTATCGCTGCGCCAGCGACACGCCCTCCGACACATGCGAGATGATTAGCTGCGCGGAGGTATACGGCTCCATCGTGTCGTGCGGATTCTCGGCCAGCTGGTTCTCCTTGAAATACTGCGGATGAAGCAGCTTGCCCGCGTCGTGATAATACGCGCCTACCCGCACCAGCAAGCCGTTCGCGCCGATAGCGTCGGCGGCGGACTCGCCTATATTGGCCACCATCAGCGAGTGGTGATACGTGCCCGGGGTCTCCATCATTATACGTTGGAGCAGAGGCTGGTTCGGGTTCGCCAGCTCTATCAGCTTGGCTGGGGTGACGACGTTGAACGCCCATTCGAGCGCGGGTTGGAGACCCAGAGCGGCCAGAGAGGCCAGCAGACCGCCGCCGCACGCGAACAACGCCTCGCTCAATATCGACGACATACTGCTGTTGGTAATGAACCCCAGCGCGAACATGCTGACCATGTTGAACAGCGCGACGTACGCGCCCGCGAACAGCGTCGTGATGCGCTTCGAATGCCCGGCCATCACGAATATCCCCAGCGCGCCGCCCAACATACCTTGAGTGATAACCCTGAGCATCTGCTGCGCGTATGAACCTGCGCCGCGCGGCAGGCATCCCAACAGCACACACAGAAACACGTTGAACGCGAAGCCTATCTGCGGCGAGATCAGCGCAGTGGCCAGAAGCGCACCCATCGCCAGCGGCGCGAGGTTCGGCGAGATGGCTTGCAACCCCAGCGTCGCGGCGATCGTGATCAGCGCCAGCGTGGTCAGCAGCAGCAGCTGGTGCGGCTGCGAGGCTATCTTCCTCTCAAACAGGCGTAGGTATAATATGAACACCATCATAGTAAGCCCGACCATCAGGCACACGCCGCCCAGCAGCATCCGGTCGAACGGCTTGCCGCTGAGCAGACCCAGGTCATTGAGCAGCTTGATCTGCTCGGCGGTCACGCGGTTGCCCGCGATTACGATGTTCTGTCCCTGCTTGATATAGACTGGCTCGACGGCGGCGCGCGCCTCCTCGCGGCGCTGCTCGATCTCGGCTATATTAAGGATCATGTTGGGTCGGATGCACGCGCGCACGGCGGGCATGGCAATGTTGTAACACACGTCCAGGGGCATGTTGACGCTCAGCTGGCGTTGAATGCCCGTGATCGCGCTATCGGTCTGTCCCTCGACAATCATGCTATCCATCGCGTCGGACAGTACGCGGCGGGTTTCGTCGCGCGTGTCGATCAGGTCCTGAGGCTGCATCCCCAACAGTATTGTCATCTGCCACGTGCTGAGGGTTAGATCCGGTATGAATTTGGCGGCGGCTTCATACTGGGCGCGCTGAATCTCACCGTCCGGGATACGCGTCACGGCGGGACGCGCGGTTGGAGGCGGCGTGGGCGGGGCAGGCGTCTCGTCGATGCGCGCTTGTTCGTCGTCGGCGGTCTGATCAGGCGTATCGGTTAAATCGGTTATATCGGTTGACAGCTCCCCTGCGCCGGAAACGTCGGAAGGCGGTGGCAGATATTCCTTAGAGAACGAACCCGTGCCGTACTTCAGCGCCTCGCCGAACGCCCGGGCATCCTCCATTTGAGCGAATATCGCGTCCAGCCGCGCGAGCGATTCCTCCCTGGCGCCGCTTGCCTCCATGTAACTGACGCTCACCCCGGCGGCGGCGCGTTCCTTGTTGGCGTTGGTGGTCGCTTCGTCCAGAATATCTTTCGTGGCGGCGATGGTCTGGGGCGCGATATCCCCCGCGCGCAGATCGAATTGCTTCGGCGAGGACGACAGCGCGACGACAGCGGTCACCGCGATATAAGCCAGGGCGCCTATCAGCGCGCACAGCACGGCGTTGCCCGTCAGCAGCCGTTTGAGTCTCTGTTTCGCGCCGTCCTTCCCCTCCATGGTTATCCCTCCCGCTTGCGGCGCTCGTGCTTCTCGTATGCCTTTACCACCGCCTGCACCAGTTCGTGCCGGACGACGTCCCTGTGCGTCAGGTATGACACGCCGATGCCGGGCACGCCGCGCAGCACCTCCACGGCCTCCACCAGCCCGGAACGCTTCCCCGGAGGCAGGTCGATCTGGGTGACGTCTCCCGTAATGACCATCCGCGAACCGAAGCCCATACGGGTCAAGAACATCTTCATCTGCTCGCCGGTGGTGTTCTGCGCCTCGTCCAGCACGACGAACGCGTCGGAGAGCGTTCGTCCGCGCATGTACGCCAGCGGCGCGACCTCGACCGTACCGCGCTCGACCAGCTTCTGGTACGACTCCACGCCCAGCAGATCATACATCGCGTCATACAGCGGCCGCAGGTACGGATCGACCTTCTGCGCCAGATCACCGGGCAGGAAGCCCAGCTTTTCCCCAGCCTCGACGGCGGGGCGCGTCAGTATGATCCGCTCGACCTCCTTGTTGCGCAGGGCAAGGGTCGCCATCGCCATCGCCAGATATGTCTTACCGGTACCGGCCGGGCCTATCGCGAACACCATGCGCGTGTCGCGCATCGTGCGCACATATTGCTTCTGCCCCAGCGTACGGCTGGTAATAGGCTTCCCGCGATGGGTTATAGTTATTACGTCGGATAATATCTCTTCCAGCTTGTCCAATTGACCTTCGCGCGCCAGCGACACCGCGTATCGGATGCGCGCACGGTCTACGGTCTCGCGCTTGCGCTGCATATCCAGCGCCTTATCCAGCACGTCGCTGGCCAGTTTGACGGCCTGTTCGCT
>JAITDK010000325.1 GCA_031282605.1 Oscillospiraceae bacterium | reverse complement strand
CGCATTGTGTTCATTGCGAAAGGAGAGTACCTTTAATGAAGAAACGTTCCATGGTATGCCTAGCCGCTATCCTGTGCGTAATGCTTGCCGCAACAGCGGTTCCGGCGTTCGCGCTTGATCTGCTGTCCGGCGAAGGCGTCTACCCTCTGACCACCGACCAAACGATCAGCTGGCTGGTGCTGGAAGGCCCGACGGTCAACACAGCATACGCCTCGTGGGAGGAATCGCCCTTCCATCGCGACCTGATCAAGCAGACGGGCGTCAATATCGACTGGCGTTTCGTGCCGCAAGGCGGCGATTCCGCGGCGATATTCAACACGACGATCGCCAGCGGGGATTATCCGGACATCCTCTTCTACGGCGGCGGACTACTGACCAACAACATATCGCTGTATATGGAAGACGGCGTCATACGCGACCTGACTGAAAAAATGCCCGAATGGTCGCCCGCGTACTACGCCTTCCTGCAAAGCAACGAGACGTATCTGCGCTCCAAGAAGACCGACGACGGCAAGCTGTACGGCTACGGCTTCTTCCGCGAAGGCGGCGGCTGGAACGACAGCTACCTGGGACCGGTCGTTCGCAAGGACTGGCTGGACGAGCAGGGGCTGGAGCTGCCCGTAACGATCTCCGATTGGGACAACGTGCTGAAGGTATTCAAAGAGAAGTACAACGCCCCATTGTCGTTCGCGTGGAGCCGCGTGCAGTCGACCGGCATATCAGGCGCGTTCGGCGCATATGGCTGGTCTGACACAACGTTCTACATCGACGGCGACCAAAAGGTTCAACTGGCTCAGGCGCAGCCCGAGTGGCGCGACTATATGGCGAAGCTGAACGAATGGTGGTCCGCCGGACTGCTCGACCAGGATATATTCAAGCTCACTGACGCTGACGAGCAGACCAAGGCCCTGAACGGATCGGTCGGATTGTCGGTCACATCTATGGGTCAGATGAGCAACTGGCGCAAGGACGCCGCTAATGCCGGCACCGGCGCCAACTGGATCGGGTTGCAGTACCCGCACGCCGACGACGGTTCGCTGGCGATGGTGTTCGGCGGATACGGCATCGGTACGACGGTATCGGTAATCACCTCCGCCTGCAGCGACGAAAAGCTAGAGACCGCGATGCGGCTCCTCGACTACGCGTACACTCAGGAAGGCTTCCTCTATTGGAACTACGGCACGCAGGGACTGTCGTGGGACTATGACGAGAACGGCGAACCCGCGTACCTGCCAATAGTGGCCGATGATCCGGACGGCATCAACGACGCTATCTCCAAGTGGGGCGGCTCGACCTGGAGCGGATCGTGCATCCAGTCCAACCTGCTGCTATACCTCAAGAACACGCCGGAATCCATTGCGGCCAACGACCTGTGGTTCTATCCCAACGAGGATAAAAGCGCGAAATGGAAGTATCCTCCGGGGGTCACGCCGACCGCCGATGAATCCCTTGAGGCGCAGGATCTGCTCTCCACGATTGAGATCTATATCAAAGAGACCGCTGCGAAGTACGTCACCGGCGAACAGTCGTTTGATACGTTCGATCAGTTCGTCGAGACGCTTAACTCGATGGGACTTCAGCGTCTGATCGAACTGCGTCAGGCTGCGTACGACAGGTTCCTCGCGCGTTAATCAAAACGCAGACCGGGGGCGGCTTTGTCGGTCGCCCCCGTTTTTGCAAGGCTTTCGGCAAGTTCCATCAAAGCTTTTAGTTCGGTTTTAACAGAGATGAAAGGGCGGCTGATCCGTCATGACAAGCGCCGACGCCGTTTCCCACCTCCCGCCCAGGCGCACGATCGGGCAGACATTAGCGCGGGATTTCAGGATTAACTGGGCCAAGTACCTGATTATACTCCCGGTGCTTGTGTTCTTGTTTATTTTTGCGTATAGACCGTTGATCGCGCTCCAGGTAGCGTTCAAAGAATACCGCCCTACGCGCGGTATATACGGCAGTCCATGGGTCGGACTGAAGCAGTTCCGCTCGTTCTTCAGCGATGTTTATACCCCGCGCATCATCCGCAATACGCTGACTATCAGCATCCTGACCATACTGTTCGGATTTCCGGCGCCGATACTGCTGGCGCTGCTGCTAAACGAACTGCGTTCCGTGCGATTCAGGCGCATCGTGCAGACGATCACTTACATGCCGTACTTTATATCGATGATCGTGGCGATGTCGATCGTTGCGATCTATACGCGCAGCGACGGGCTGTTCTCGCAGATCATAGTGGCGCTGGGCGGTCAGCCTCAGAACCTCCTGATCAACCCGCGTTACTTCTATCCCATATATGTTATATCCGATCTGTGGCAATACATCGGATGGAATTCGATCATCTACCTGGCGGCATTGACCAGCATCGACCAAGAACAGTATGAGGCGGCGCGGATCGACGGGGCGAATCGGTATCAGCAGGTTCTTCACATTACGATACCGGGGCTGCGGCCGACGATAGTCATACTGTTCATACTGCGCATGGGCGGCATACTAAACGTCGGTTATGAGAAGGTTCTGCTGCTGTACAGCGATCCGACTTACGCGGTAGCGGACGTTATATCCACGTACGTGTATCGCCGCGGCATACTGGGCACGGCTGTCAGTTATTCGGCGGCGGTCGGATTGTTCAACTCGGTGGTCAACGTCGCGTTCCTGCTGGGCGCGAACTGGGTCAGCCGCCGGATAACCGAGAGCGGACTGTTCTGATAGGCGGGTGGAGGTATGGTTATGCAGAAAACCGCGCAGGTACTCTCTTTACATAATAATCCCACGCTGATAAAGCGCACGCGTGGCGAGCGCGTGTTCGATGTGTTCAACATCGTCTTTATGGTCGCGCTGTGCCTGATTACGATGTACCCGATGTACTTCGTGATTTGCGCGGCGTTTTCCAGCAATATCGAGCTGCTGATGCATCCAGGCTTTCTGCCGTGGCCGATGGGGTTCAACGTAGGCGCTTTCCGCCTGGCGCTCAAGCATCCGCTGCTGTTGAGCGGGTATAAGAACATAATGATTATTCTAGGCGTATCGTTGCCCATCAATATCCTGCTGACGCTGTTATGCGGATATTTCTTGGCGGCGAAGGATGTGTTGTTCAAGAAGCCGATACTGGCGCTGATCATGTTTACGATGTTCTTTAACGCGGGCATGATCCCTAATTATTTGAACATAAATACCCTAGGGTTGCTCAATAGTATGTGGTCGCTGATACTGCCCGGCGCGATGAGCGTGTATAACTCGATCATCTGCAAGACCGCGATGGAAGGGCTGCCCGACAGCCTGCATGAATCGGCGAGGCTGGACGGCGCGAATGATCTGGTGATACTGTTCCGGATAGTTCTTCCGCTGATAATGCCGACGGTGGCTGTGCTGCTGTTATATTACGGTGTCGGGCATTGGAACGCGTGGTTCAATGCAACGCTGTATATCAGAGAGGATAAGAAACTGCCGATCCAGAACATACTGCGCGCCGTGCTGATTCAGAACTCCTCGATATTTAACTCGGCTGTGACGGAAAACGACCGCATCAACGATTTCGCCGAAACGATCAAGTATTCCGCGATCGTGATAACGACAGTGCCAGTGTTGGCGATTTATCCGTTCCTGCAGAAGTATTTTGTGAAGGGTGTTCTGAGAGGGGCAGTAAAGGGGTAGGATGGCGGCGCATCCGCGCGATCGGGAAGTGCGCTGCGCGCCCTCGCTACGCTCAACTCACGCCCCCCTCCCGACCTCCCCCGGGGCTTGGAACGGGGGAATCGGTTGCGTTACGAGGTAGACTCTCCAGGTAAAACCGGCAATCCGAAGCCGGTAGATTGTGTATCACGATGGTCCAGGCGAAGCCTGGTCCGGATTCGA
>JAITDK010000276.1 GCA_031282605.1 Oscillospiraceae bacterium | reverse complement strand
GGGATTTTAGGGCATGAATACCGCAATGAATGAACTGCCAGTAAAGGCGCATGACAATCTTGTGATACGGATAAGAGAACTAGCGGGTTTACGCGCTGTGCGGCTTACTGTGCGAACGGTTCTGTTCTGCGCTGTATTTGTGTTGTTTTTTTTATCGATAACAAGGGCGCTGATACTGTCTAACACTAGTATATATTCAGAAGGCCGGGTTATTCGGAATTATTCCGCGATTCCGCCAAACACCATAGACGTATTCGCAATCGGACCATCAACGACGCTATGCGGATTCGCCTCTCCTGAACTGTTTGAGAGCTATGGCATCCCCGCGTATAATTTCGGTACGTCGAATCAACCGACCATAGGGTCGTACGCGCTGTTTGTTGAAGCGCTTAAAAGACAGTCCCCTAAAGTCGTTGTTATTGATATGGAACCTCTAGTAAGACCGACGATAGATGAAGCGTCATATCGTAAGGTCATTGATCTGCTGCCGCTTAGCCTAAGCAAACTGCGCTCGGTTTATGAACGGTCAATGATGGAAGGTTCTGACTCATTGCTTAGTTACTTGCTGCCTTTTCAGAAATATCATACTAATTGGAAATCATTCAGCCGTTATTCGTTTAATAATGTTTCAGAAAACGAAATGATACCATATTTGCTTGGACACTATACTGTCAGCACGCGAGAGGCTAACGTTACGTTTAACCTATACACCGAGGCGGACGACACCGCGAAAGTTGATTATAACGCGCAGAATTATGAGTGCCTGGAACGTATCCTTGAGTTATGCAAGTCGCGCGGTATTAGCGTTTTGCTCATCGCTTATCCGATGACGTCCACGCATTGGACGGAAGCCAAACATAATGCCAGCCAGGCTTTTGCGGATGGACATGGTTTACCGTTTCTAGATTTCAACGTAAAGGATGTGTTTGAAGACGCCGGGCTTATTTTTCCTGACGACATCAGGAACGGTACCCATGTCAACACCTTTGGCGCAATCAAGTGCACACAGTATCTATATGATAATTACATAGCTAACATGATAGATTTAACCGATCGACGGTCTGATCCAAGTTACCTCTACATAAACAAAGTCTCATACCTCTATAGGCATTGGGTGAGCGCTCTCCACCTGCAGGTTGAAAAGGATTTTGCGGCGCATCTATCCGATCTTTTCGCCGGCAGTAATAACAATGATTACACTGTATTTATATCAGTTAGGGACGAAGCATCGGCCAAGATGGGCGACGCACTGAAGGCGGCGTTCGCCGCGTGCGGCTTCGCCACGGATTTCACGGACAAGTATCGCCATAGCTTCATAGGCGTAATGGAAGGCGGGCGTGTGAAATTCGAGCAGGTAGGCGGCGATATAACTGAAAAACTTGCCTATAGCGGTATAACTCGCGACGGAACGACGTTTTCCATAGAATCCGCAGGTTATGGCGCAGGCAACACGTCCGTCGTCACGCTGAACGGCGCTAACCGAAGCAAAAACCAACGAGGGTTTAATGTGGTTGTATATGATAACGTTACACACCGCGTCATTGATACCGTCAACTGGGATACCTGCGGGGAGGAAGGCGGCGGACAGGCGAGGAGATGATCCTGACGGGAGTGCCCCTTACGTAGATTTAAAGGTAGTTGACCAAAGCGAAGCGAGAGGTGAATGAGGGGTGCTCAAATTTAGCTCGCCCGAATTGGTTATAAGCATGTACGAACAGTAGTAGGACAGCCTTCAATATGTCGCGGCTACCGTAAAAACAGCGGCTGCGACGCGCCAAACTAGGTATATAGTGGCGTAAGTCAGCGTCGACACACTCGTCCGATAGTCTATCTCGTAGCGTAAACGGCTCCTTCGGCCTTCATCGTCCCCCCGTGAGGCTCCCCTTTCCCCAAACCCCATTTTGCCCGATACAGTGCACAAAAACTGAGTGCGAAGCGGGTAAGAGAGACAAGGGCGTTCGTTAAAGAACGCTGATCTTACAGGTTCTCTCATCCGCTTATGAACCTGGTAATCCGCCCCTTCCGCAAGGCGTTTGTGCATTCGGTACACCTTTCAGGGTTTCGGGGTAAGGGGAGCCGTGGGGGACGACGTCGCCGCAGCGACGGATGAGGGTAACCCCTATGTTCACTCAGGACGCCTGCCTGCGTTCGTATGCGAAGTGATATGTCCCTGCGGGTAAGACGGCGCTTGCTTCGTTGACGTTTTGAACGGTTATGCCCGCGTCGGGATATGCTTCGGCCAATGATTTAGCGTCTGCGTCCGGGAATATCACCTCGCCTACCCCGCCGAACGGTATCGTAACCGTCCAACGGAACCCGTCGCCTTGCTGCGTCCAGTCCGACACGTATAACCCTATCGGCGACTCAAACCTTAGCGCCGCGTGAGTCAGTCGCTTGTCCGGCTTGGGCGCCAGCCTCGCGCGCCTGAAACCCGGCGCACCCTCTATCGGCGCAATCCCGCATACATCGCGATATACCCACTCCATAACCGCTCCGTACGCATAATGATTCAGACTGTTCATCGAAACGTCGGATATACGTCCGTCGGGCAGCACCGCGTCCCATCGCTCCCAGACCGTCGTCGCGCCCATGTTCACCTCGTACAGCCAACCGGGCATTTCCTCGTTCAGCAGCAGGGAATAGGCTATCTCCGTCAACCCAGCCTCGCTTAGCGTCCGGCATAAATACGCCGTGCCTATAAACCCTGTGCGCAGCTTGCCCTTCGACTTCTCAAACTCTCGCTTGAGCAGCCCCGCCAGTTTCTTCTCCGACCTTTCGGGAGCAAAACCCATGAACAAACTTACTATGTAACCGGTCTGCGTCGTCTGCGCAACCGCGCCGCTCGGCGTGAAGTACTCTTTGAGCATCGCGTCGCCGATTTCTCTTACCAGTCGTCCATACTTGAAAGCGTCCGCCGTCTTATCCAGCGCCAGCGCCGCCTTCGCCAGCAGATTCGTCGAGTAATAGTAATACGCGGACGCCAGGAAATACTCGTCCGTGCCGCCCATCGCGCTGCCGTCCTTCGTATCCGGCGCGAGCCAATCCCCGAAATGGAAGTTATCCTGATATAGCCGCTTACCGCCCAACGCCTCATCGTGGCGGTGCAGCCAGTCTACCCACTCGGTCATATTCTTATAATGCTTAGCCAGCAGCAGTTTGTCGCCATAGAATTCGTACACGGTCCATGGAATTACGGCGGCGGCGTCCGCCCAACCGCACGCAGCTTCGCCAAGGTACGGCAGCGACGGCACCGTATGGGGCACAGCCCCGTCATGCATCTCCTGCTCCATGCGCATGTCGTACAAATACTTGTCGTAGAACGCCGCGGCATCCGTGTGATAGCAAGCCGTAGCCGCGAATACCTGCGCGTCGCCCGTCCAGCCCATGCGTTCGTCACGCTGCGGACAATCGGTCGGCACATCCAGGAAGTTACCTAACTGTCCCCACATAGCGTTCTCGGCGAAACGGTTCAGCTTCTCGTGGCTGGATTCAAACCACGCCGTGCGCTGTATGTCGCTGTGGATGACAACGCCCGCGAAATCCTCCGCCTTGGGGTTCTCAAACCCCACTAGCTGAACATACCGGAATCCGTAGAACGTGAACCGCGGCCGCGCTGCAACGCCCGATCCGTCGGAGATGAAATGATACTCCTGCAGCGCCGAACGCAGGTTCTCGCGAAACACATTGCCGTCCTGCAGCAGCTCGAAATAGTTGAGCTGAATCTTCGCGCCTCTAGGCATGTCCGCCTTGAACTCCAGGTAACCGGTGATCTCCTGACCTAGATCAAGCACAGTCTCGCCTGCCGGAGTGGTGAATATGGATGATGGGGCGAGTCGCTTCGTTTCGCGCACGGGCGGCGACAGGCGGTCGATCAGCGACGCGCCGTTCAGCCGCTCGTCCTTGTACTCGATGGACTGCACGCTGACGCTCGGCGTGAACGCCGCGTTATATGTCTCGCCGTCATAAATATTGTCGTTACTGAATGGCGAATCCGACACCGTCCATTCGCACGGTTGCGTCGATACGACGGCGGTCGCGCCGTCGGCGTACCGTATGTGCAGTTCAAGCTTCAGCGCCTGGGTATCGCCGCAGATTTTGTCGGTGTCGCGGAAGCCGAACCGACCCATATACCAGCCGTTGCCCAGCCAGACGGTCAGCGTATTCCGACCCCGCGTCAATTGTTCGGCGACGTCGTAGGTCTGCGCCTGAATCCACTTGCCGTACTGGTTGCAGAACGGCGCGAAGAATTCGTCGCCGACACGCTCGCCGTTCAGCGCGATTTCGTATAATCCGACGCCGGTCGCATATATGCGCGCGGAAAGGATTGGCTGGTCTGTGTCGAATACGCGCGATAGCGTCAAGTTGCCTTTAATAACATCCGCAGGGGCGGTGATCCATTTCGCGATCCATGGCTCATCCATCTTGCCAGTCTCGAACCACGCGGCGCCGGATCGCGACTGGCCGCCCTGATCGTCCGCGACTTCAACGTCCCAGTGATACCTTGTTCGCGGATTCATCGTTATGGGCAGCGGAACACACA
>JAITDK010000177.1 GCA_031282605.1 Oscillospiraceae bacterium | reverse complement strand
TAACGCGGACGTAACGGGCGGCGGGCAGGTGTGGATATGCCTGCCGATGAACTGCCCATAGAAAAGGAGGCGCAGCGATGCTTATAGCCAATAATATTCATAAATCCATCGGGGATCGGCGGCATAGCGTATCGATCCTGCATGGCGTGAGTTTCACGGTTCGCGATAGGGAGATGGTTGCGGTGATGGGACCCAGCGGCTGCGGCAAGAGCACGCTGCTTGGCATCCTCGCCGGATTGGACGAACCGACGTCGGGCAGTGTCGAACTGGATGGTCAGGACGTATATAAACTGGCGAACACCCGGAGGGATCGCTTCCGCAACGCGCATTACGGGGTGATATTCCAGAGCCAGAACCTCGTGAACGAACTGACCTGCGAGGAGAACGTCAGTATCCCGCTGGTGTTCTCAAGCGGTAGGGTTGACAAATCGGATCGCAAGCGCGTCGCCGCGCTGCTTGACTGGGTGGGATTGACGGGCAAGGGTAAGCTGTATCCATACCAGATGTCAGGCGGCGAACAGCAGCGAGCCGGTATCGCCCGCGCGCTGCTGAAACGACCCAAGCTGCTGTTCGCCGACGAACCGACCGGCTCGCTGGATCAGGAGAACAGCCGTAACGTGATGCGCATATTCCGTCAGGCGGTCGAGCGGGATCATTGCGCTATCGTTCTCGTCACGCATGACGCGGATGTGGCCGGGCATTGCGACCGAGTCATACGGATGCGCGACGGACTGATTGTGGCGTGAAAGCGAGGTGCTAGCGATGACGGATTTCGCTACGACGTAATGTACCGTAAAGCGTTCTACTCCGACCGTATGCCGGAAGGGACGAACGCCTCGCCGCGATATCTCGTCGCGATTCTGCAAAAGGACGAAGGTCGGACGTTACGCTGCGCGTCGAACCCGGAAGCTGGCCGTCGTGCGAACGTTTGATTTCGGGAGGACGGTTGATGTTATCAGGGTGGATTGAGGTCGTAACATACCGCCGCAAACGCGCCGCCATACCTGGTCGGCGCGTTTAATTATCTTCGATTCGAGGGCGGCAAAGATGGTTGGGACTTTGCGCGGTCAAGAAGCTTGACCTCCAAATTTTAGTTATTTTCCCTCTATAATGGCAATCGCTATGTAAACGTGTGTCGTGAAAACCACATAACGCCCTACTTTAGAATTTTTAAGAATTGAAGTTTGATTATTTGATTGATTTTCCATGCGCGCTGTGTTATCATACGCCATATTCATAGAGTAAGCATATGATTTGTTTACAGTATGGACATACGCAACACACATGTGATATGGTATACTCGTGTTGGTTATGCTCCCCCCCGCTTAGAATTTCCACGGATTCTCTATGGATTTTCACCGCTTGCTAGGGGATGGACAACGCGAGCGGCGGAAAGACGCGCTAAGACGGGAAACTATCAGCGGGACGAACTATATGCGGAAGGAGGAATGCATGCTGTCGGATACAAAAACCGTGCGGCTGAACATCGGCGGCATGACCTGTGTCAGCTGCCAAAACCGGATACAGCGAGGGCTGCGCGCCGCGCCCGGAATCAGCGGCGCGACCGTCAGCTGGAACGAGGGCGCCGCCGACATTACATATGATCCGGCTGTGATCAGCGTAATGGCCATTGCTGAAATCATTGAGAAACTGGACTATAAGGTGCTCAAGGATAGCGGCGCGAAGACTCCAGGAGTCGAAAGAGCCGTTGGCATAATCGTTATTATTGTCGCACTGTACATGCTGCTGCAGCATTTCGGCATTTTGAATCGCTTGGCGCCCAGTCAGCTTGCCGAGGGAGGCATGGGGTACGGCATGCTGCTCGTGATCGGAATACTGACGAGCGTTCACTGTATCGCTATGTGCGGCGGAATCAACCTATCGCAATCCATGCCCAAGGGCGGCGTTTCCACCGGGTGGCTCGACGCCTTCATGCCGTCGGCGCTGTACAATCTCGGGCGGGTGATCTCGTATACATTCATCGGGTTTATACTGGGATTTGCCGGGCTGCTGTTCGGCGGCGGAGGCGAGCCTGGTTTGCCCGCGTCGGTGCAGGGGATATTGAAGATAATCGCCGGCGCGTTCATGGTTATCATGGGGATTAACATGCTGGGGCTGTTCCCGGCGCTGCGCAGGTTCCAGCCTAGAATGCCGCGGATATTTTCACGAGGCATTGCCGAACGCAAACCGTCCGTCGCGGGACCGCTGGTAGTGGGGCTGCTGAACGGGTTGATGCCATGCGGGCCGCTGCAATCGATGCAGATAGTCGCGCTGGCGTCGGGCAGCCCAATCGTGGGTGCGCTGTCCATGCTGGCGTTCAGCCTGGGTACCGTGCCACTGATGTTGGGGCTGGGCGGGATCGTGTCCGCGCTGGGTAACCGCTTTACGCATAAGGTGATGACTGTAGGCGCGGTGTTGGTCGTTGTGCTGGGTTTAGCCATGCTCTCCCAGGGCGGCGGATTGCTGAACTGGAACCCATGGTCGGCGGGCGGCGCGTTATCCAACATAGGCGGGTCGAACACAGGCGCGGGGGATATGGTCGACGGCGTTCAAGTGGTCAACAGCACGCTGCAGCCGAACAGTTATCCAGACATTACAGTTAAGGCGGGCGTGCCGGTCAAGTGGATCATAAACGCGCCGGACGGCAGCATTAACGGCTGCAACGCAAGGTTCAACGTGTATGAGTACGGCATCATGAACTACTCGTTCAAGCCAGGCGAGAATGTGATAGAGTTCATGCCCGACAAGGTGGGGCGGTTTACGTACACATGCTGGATGGGTATGATAAGAGCATCCATTACGGTCGAAGAATGATGGTCGCGCGGCGAACCGCGCAATGAAAGGAGACTCACTATGTTGAAGAAATGTTTGGCTATCCTGGTGGCGTTAAGTTTGGTGGTTCTGCTGGCCGCTTGCTCAAGTAAGGTAACATTATTGGACATGTTCGCCCAGTGGGGCGAAATGCTGAGCGGGGATCAAGGGTCGGCGGACGACGAGTCGCCCAAGATGAACGATGCGTCGCCCGAGATGAACGACGATTCACCCAAGATGAACGATGAGTCGCCTAAGATGAACGATGAGTCGCCCAAGATGAACGATGAATCGTCCAAGATGAACGATGAGTCGCCCA
>JAITDK010000229.1 GCA_031282605.1 Oscillospiraceae bacterium | reverse complement strand
CGTGTTGAAGGCCGAGGCGGCGGAGGCGTGTATAGAGGCGCTCGCGCCGATACAGGCCGAGCACAGGCGGTGGATGGCTGATCAAGCGGAGCTGAACCGCGTACTTAAAGACGGCGCTGAGCGCGCGGCACGCATAGCGGCCCGCACGATGGCAAAGGTGCGCAAGAAGGTCGGACTCGCGCCGCTGCTTTGAGATATGTCTAATAGTAACACCCCCTGCCTAGCGGCAGAGGGTGTTACTTCTGCGATTATTTCTCGCTGACGAATTGATAAGGATCCAGCGGCGGCACAATCTCCGTTCCGATATATGTATCCGGTACGTTCGGCAGCGCGAAGAACGCGTATTCCGCCAGCGCCTCAGCATCCGTTTCAGGCTTGACCAGACCCAGTTCCTGCATCTCGGTGATGTTGCGGTACAGCGCGTCGCGCGCGCCGCTTACCGACGGCAGGTATTTAAAGTTGTCGATTGACGCGTAAGCGTACTCGCGCTTCCCTTCGGCTCCGTTCGGGTTCCAACCGTTCTCCATCTGAATGTCGATCGCCAGGTGACGGTTCGCGTCCACCCACGCGCTGGCCTTCAGGAGGGCGTTGACCACGCGGCCGATCTGGTAGGGGTATTTCTCCAGCGCTTCCGCCGCCACCCATAGCGTGCAGCAATATTCGTCCTTTAGGTACTCCGATACGCCGTAATTGTAGATGCTTGTCGCGACGCCGTCCACTATCAGCGTGGTGGCCGTCGGATCCTCCGTCACTATCGCGTCGACCGCGCCGTTCTCCAGCACCAGCGGCAGTTCGCTCGCCGTGAATACGACGAATTCCACTTCGCTGTTATCGGTCGTAACGCCGATTCCGGCGTTGGCCAGCACGCGCTGAGAGATTATGTGCGCGGATGTCGCCAGCGCGCTGACGCCTATGCGCTTACCGCGAAGGTCTTCGACCGTGTTGATTCCGCCGTCGGCGCGGCCCAGTATCTGGAGGCATCCCGTGTGCAGGCCGGCGACGGTCTTAATCTCCAGACCATTATCCAGCGGGGCCAGCTTGGACGCCAGAAGGCCGTTGCCCACGTCCAGGTTTCCGGTGGCGAACAGTTCGTTCTGCGCGGAATCGCTCTTGAAGAATGTGTAGTCCACGTCCTCGACCAGCCCTTCGGCCTCAAAGAAGCCCAGCTGCTTGGCTACGTGGAACGGCACGCCGCACAGCCCTGTGCCGTACAGCACCTTGACCGTGTAGTGTTCTTCGCCGTGGAGAGGATCGTCTTCGGTCGGAGCGGCCTCGGCGCAGGCCTGCGCGGCGGCCAGCGTAAGCATAAGCAGCGCCAGCGCGAGCGTCAAGGCCTGTTTCGCGAATTTGCGTGTGTTCGTCATGGTTGTCCCTCCTATGTCGTGTCGGTGTTGGGTAGTGAGCGACTGGTGATGCCTGCCCGCCCTGGATTGAGCGGGCGGCATTTATCCGATCGCCGCGCCGGCTGAGCTCTGACCGTCGCGGCGGCGGCCTCTTAACGGACTAGGGTTGGGTCAAAACCGGACTAGGGTTGGGTTAAAACGAGGCTGCGGTTGGATTAAAGGTTGTACTCCAACGCGTGCTTGTGTCCGGTGAAGTTGAGTATCTGCAGTATCTTCGCGCGCATCAACAGGAAATCGGGATCGTCGCGGCTGCGTCCGTGGTTGGGGTTGCGCCCTATCTCGATTTTAATCACCTGCTCTATCTTTGCCGGACGCGGCGTCATCACGAACACGCGGTCGGCCAGGTATATCGCCTCGTCTACGTCGTGCGTTACCATCAGCATAGTCGTACCGCGCTCTTTCCATATGCGCAGTATTTCATCCTGCATGTTCATCCGGGTGAACGCGTCCAGCGCGCCCAGCGGCTCATCCAGGAGCAGCACCTTCGGCTCGTTGACGAGCGCGCGGGCTAATGATACCCGCTGCGCCATACCGCCGGAGAGCTGATGCGGGTAACTCCGCTCAAACCCGGTCAGTCCCACCAGGTTGATGTATGTCTGCGCGTCCGCCTTCTTCTCGTTGAATACCTTGCGGATCTTCAGTCCGTACGCGACGTTGTTGTATACGTTCAGCCACGGAAACAATGTGGGATCCTGCGAGACCAGGCCGCGATCCGCGCCGGTACCGGCGATAGGTTTCTCATCCAGGAACAGCTCGCCGGACGTGGGCTGTATCAATCCCGCCACCAGCCGCAGGAACGTAGACTTGCCGCAGCCGGACGGCCCGATCAGACAGACGAACTCCCCCGGTTCTATGCGCAGCCCCATGTTGGACAGCGCGGAGATCTCCTCGCCGTCTGGCTGGGTAAACGTCTTGCTGACATTTTTGGCGATGATTGCCCCCGTCGCGCTCACCATTTGATCACACCCTTCTGCCAGCTGAGCAGCTTGTCGCGCACCTTAAACTGAATGGTGATAAACACATAGCAGAATCCGGCCATTATCACCAGCCCGGCATACACGCCCGGATAGGCGAGCATCTCCTTTTGCCAGTTGATGTACCAGCCCAGGCCATTCTTAACGCCCAGCATCTCCGCAACGACCAGCGCGGCGAACGACGAGCACGTGGCGTTGAAGAACCCGAGGAAGATGGAGGGCAAGGCGTCCGGTATCGCGATGTGGAACAGGTTTTGCAGCTCCGTCGCGCCCAGCGTCGATGAAACCTCATAGTAGGATTTCTTCACATTCTGGATGCCGGACGCGGTGAGTATCGATATCTGGAACCACACGCCGAACGCGATGACGAATACCGCCGCGCTGCGCGGCCTGGAGAACATTACGATCGCCAGCGGCACCCATGTGGATGTGGGTATCGGTCCCAGTATTCGCACGAACGGATTCAGCCAATAGTTCCACCTCTGACTCCAGCCGACGAGTATTCCAGTTACGACCCCGGCGACCAGGCCGATGCCTACGCCCTGGCACAGTAGTATAAACGAGTTCAACAGGCAGTCGAGGAACAGGAAGTTGAACTCCTCCCGGTAGACGTGGATTACACGCGACAAACTGGGGAAGTAGATTTGCGGCAGCAATAGGAACTTGGCGGTCACGACGTTCAGCACGCCTAGAAACAGTATCAGCGCCGCAATGAATACGCCGCGCTTAGCCAGCGCCACGCTTAGGCTCTTTACCAGCATCAGCACCAGGCTGACCAGCAGCGCGAGTATATCCACGACGGTCAGCGCGAGTACCGCCGACGCGTATGGAGACCCACCGATGGCCTCATGATCGACTATCACGAACAGCAGGAACAGCAGCAGCGATATAGTAGCCCAGCCAGGTTTCGCCGCGAGCGCACGTATCCGCTCAATAAATAAAGAGGAAACGGCCAGCACGAACAGCAGCAGCCCGACCGCCGCCGATAGATACAGAAACCCCGAATACTTCGATTGGGATATACCGCCGAATCGCAGGACAGCCAGCAACGCCATCGCGCCGGATGATATCGTAAACAGCGTGCGGCTCTTCGCGGCCTTGCGCACGTCGCCTTCCCAGACCGCGGCGGCGATCAGCGCGGCGAATATGGCGGTCAGTATGCCCAGTAGATACCGGAACTCCGTGTAATCAGGGTTGCGCAGCTTCTCGTGATTGGGCAGCAGCGTTTCGGCAAGAAATGAAACAAGAATGGCGGCCAGAGGCAGTAGCGAGCGCGGATCAATACGGAGAGAAATTCTTGGCCTGGGGTTGATTGCAGGGGATGGAACACGCGCGGCGTCAGTCACGAAAGATCGCCTCCTAGCTTGCGAAATCGTTGGGCGGCTTGCTGAACACACGCCTGGAGTATGCGCGGCGTACACGACGCATCGCCTCGTCCAGGCTTCCCTCGTACTGCAGCGGTACGATGTTGCTATGGATTAGCTGCTTCTCGGCCTGGCTGCCTATCTTCGCCATCATTACTACGTGGCAGTCAGCCAGTGCGCTAATCTTGCGCGCGACAGCCTGAGGATCATGCCCGCCGCCGCAGCCGTTTTCAGATGACGGCGAGAGGGGCCGAACACCCAGCGCGATTGTCTCATCGGTCTCCTGATCGATGTCCCAGAGCGCGGCTAATGTACATCGGCCGAAATGCTCGGTAACAGCTATACCGTCCAGTGTGCCGATTGCGATACGGTAGGTCATCGAAGGTACTCCTTTTATATCGTGTCTGGTTGGAATGGGTTTATGGGGTTGCGGTTGCGAGGTGGGAGATTCGGCTGTACGCTGCGGCGGGACGCTGTCCGATCTTCGGATCGGAGGCGCTTTAAGTTTGTGGCGCCCCACCACTATGGTGTGAGATGACAACTTCCTTATAGCATTTTTACTGGTGGGGCGCAGTAGTGAGGGCTTCGATTTCATCGATGGTAGCTAGTACGATGCGTTGGGGAACGCCCCCCGTCCCCCCGAAGGGGGTGCACGGGAGTTTCGGGACTCTGTCCCGGACCCTGCGAAGGGCTATCCGCCCTTTCGAATCCTGACCAGGCTTCGCCTGGACCATCGTGATACACAATCTACCGGCTTCGGACTGCCGGTTTTACCTGGATAGTTTGCGCCGGAACGCAACCGGTTCCCCGTGCCTTCGTTCCAAGCCCCTGGGGAGG
>JAITDK010000080.1 GCA_031282605.1 Oscillospiraceae bacterium | reverse complement strand
CGGGCGAGTTGTATCCTGTAGATGGTACGCCGTTCGACCTGCGTGAGTTCGGCGTAATAGGCGAGCGGCTCGCACGGGAAAAGACCGATGCGCAGATGAGTTTCGGTGTAGGCTTCGACCATAACTACGTTCTTAGCGGCGATGGTTTCAGGCACGTCGTCACCGCCCGCGCGCCAAAGTCCGGCCGCGTGATGCGCGTGGATACCGACGCGCCCGGCGTGCAGTTCTACAGCGGAAACCATATCCACGGCGATACGATCGGCAAGGCCGGCGCGCCGTACGAATACCGCCAAGGGTTCTGCCTCGAAACGCAGAACTGGCCCGACGCGATCAACCACCCTAACTTCCCCAGCCCTGTGCTGAAGCCGGGCGAGACATATTCGACGAAAACACGCTTCACATTCGCGGTTGAATAACCGGAGGAATCGATGAGCCGACTAGGCGATTTGCTCAAACTCGAACGCACGCGGCGCGGATTAACCACGAAACAGGTCTCGCGTATGTGCGGCGTCGCGGATAAATACTTGATCGACGTTGAGGCCGGCACGCGCATAATCGCGGACGACCAAGCCCGGCGCATACTCAAGCGCATAGGTCTGGAGCAGCAGAACGAGACGGAATTCTCACTGGACGCTATCGCGGCGGCAGCTGACCTGGCGACCGCAAAGACGCGACCCGACGACGACGCGTATTCCCGCGTTCAGCGCGGCGAATCCGCGCGCGAATCTGTA
Source organism: Oscillospiraceae bacterium (assembly GCA_031282605.1). Taxonomy (GTDB): domain Bacteria; phylum Bacillota; class Clostridia; order Christensenellales; family Aristaeellaceae; genus BNUH01. The sequence goes on along the minus strand of JAITDK010000080.1, from coordinate 2,478 downwards.
AAGCCCGTTATGTCACTGCCCGCGAACGTGTCGGAGGACGGCGGAATATTCCTCAGCGCGCTGTCCGAGGTGCTCAGGCAAGTCCCCGTCTATGACGCCAGCTGGAAGGTTGTGGGCGCCCGAACGATGCCTATCATCGGCGGCAGGATCGAGGGCGGGCCGCCGGATCGGGTGCTGTACTTTCTCGCGCCGGACGCGTCGTGCCGTGGATTCCGGATACTGCCGGGGGATCAGGCGCTGATCATGCCCGCTCAAAGCCCGATCGACGGCGCGATAATGCTGGTAGAATTCAACAGTCACCGCGCCCTGCGCAAGGTAAAGCTGGATTCCGCTGACATCGGCCGCGTGACGCTGCAGTCGTACGACCGTGAGTTCGAGGCCGAGACGCTGCCGGTCGACCGGGTAACGTTTATCGGGCGCGCAGCTCGGATTGAGATTACGCTATGAAGCAAAAGAATATAGCGCAGGCATTGTGGTTCACCGCCGTTATATCGGCGCTGGCGCTGTCGACGTTCGGATGCTCCACGCCCGCGCCCGCGCCCACTATGAAGCTGACCGCGTCGATATACCCGGTATACTGCATGCTGCGTCAGCTGACCGTCGGGCTAGAGAACGTCTCCGTCGGGTGCCTGGCGACGATAAACGCGGGCTGCGCGCACGATTATCAGATAACGTCGGCGGATCGGACGCTCCTGGCGGACTCGGCGCTGCTCGTGATGAATGGCGCGGGTATGGAGCCGTACCTCGACGACCTGCTGCCCGCCATAAGCGCGAAGATTGTGGAAACCTCCGCCGGGCTGACGCTGCTGCCCGGCGACGGTCACAGCGGCGAGTTCAACCCGCATACATGGCTGAGTCCGCGCAACGCGTCGGCGCAATCGGATACGTTAGCCGCCGCGCTGAAGGAGCTGCTGCCAGACCAGGCTTCCATTATAGAGCGCAACCGCGCCGACGCTTCATCGCGCTACGCCGCGATGGACGCCGAGCTTACCGCGGCTTTCGCGCCGCATAATGGCGCGATAATTATCACATTTCATCCCGCGTTCGAGTATTTCGCGCGGGCGTATGGGCTGACCATCGCGGCCACGCTGACCGACGATCCGCACGTTTCGCCCAGCGCGCGGAGATTATCGGATATAGTCGACATTGTGCGCGGCGCGGGTATCGGCGTTATTTTCGCCGACCGCGAATCGGATTTGACTGGCGCGCAAACGGTGTCGCGTGAAACCGGCGCGGTCATCCGATATCTCGACACAGCCGCGTATCCAATGGACGGCGTGTCCGACACGGACGTTTACTTCACGGCAATGCGCGCCAACATGGCCGCGCTGCTGGAAGCATTCGCGAAATAGGCAAAGGATACGTTGATGAGCGACGTAGTTCAACCATCCGATCGCGGCGGACAGCCGCACCATACTCAAGCGCGGGTCGCTTGCGGCGCGTGTTGTTTAAAGACCGCCGCGCTCTCCGTCGAACGCGAGGGCTTGATGATACTGGACGACATCAACCTTCACGTCCACTGCGGCGAACTGACCTGTGTCGTCGGTCCGAATGGCGCGGGTAAGACGACGCTGTTCGAAGCGTTACTGGGCGTCGCGTCGCACACGGGAACCATATCCTTCACCGACGCGAACGACGGACGGATGCGTGCGCCAAAGATAGGCTACGTTCCGCAATCGCTCAATGTCGATCGCCTTGCGCCGGTGACGGTTATGGACTTCATGCGCGCCAGCCGTTTCAACCGACCAGTATTCTTGCCGCCGACGCGGAACCAGCGCCGGGGGATACTGGAATCGCTGGAGATGGTCGGCGCGGCGGCTCTGGCCGACCGGCGTATAGGCGCGATGTCGGGCGGTGAGGCGCAGCGCGTGCTGCTTGCGCTGGCGTTGTGGCCCATGCCTAACCTGCTGCTGCTTGACGAACCCGCGTCCGGACTCGACGCCGAGGGTCGTGAGCGTTTTTATATAATTGTAGATGGGCTGCGCCGCGCGTTGGACGTAAGCGTCATGCTGATAACGCACGACTTCGACATGGTGAAACGATACGCCGACAGGGTGGTGCTGTTGAACCGGAAGGTACTGGCTCAGGGGAGTCCGTCGGCGGTGCTGACATGCGCCGATTTCCGCGGACTGTTTCCCAGCGTGTAGTTTATCGGCTTGATCGACTGGCGGAAGTCGTATTGGAGTCGGCGGCGCATCCGCGCCTTCGGGAGGTGCACTGCGCGCCCTCGCTACGCTCAACTCACGACCTCCTCCCGACCTCCTCCGGGGCTTGGAACGAGGGAATGGGGGAATGAGGGAATGGGTTATGCTACGGAACAGACTATCCAGGTACAACCGGCAATCCGAAGCCGGTAGACTGTGTATCACGATGGTCCAGGCGAAGCCTGGTCAGGATTCGAAAGGGCGGATAGCCCTTCGCAGGGTCTGGGACAGAGTCCCAGGCTCCCCGCAGGGACGTTCCTCGTTCCAACGTTCC
>JAITDK010000077.1 GCA_031282605.1 Oscillospiraceae bacterium | reverse complement strand
GGATGCGCCGCGTCCCAGACCCTGCGAAGGGCTATCCGCCCTTTCGAAACCTGACCAGGCTTCGCCTGGACCATCGTGATACACATTCTACCGGCTTCGGATTGCCGGTTGTACCTGGATAGTCTGTTCCGTGGCGCAATCGATTCCCCTAGCCTTCATCCCTCTCGTAGGGAGAGATGGCATCGCGGCGGACAACCGAGGGTTGCGCCAAGCAAGCCTAAACCTCGCGCTGTCTGCTGCAGCGTGAAACCTTACCCTTCGCTACTGCCGTGGTCGCTATGAGCGGCGTACCTGTGTCTGCTAGATCATCCGCCAGCGTCTGTCCTATCGCGATTGGTGCGTCAACCCACAACCCGCGTATCGCCTCCAACGCCGCCGGTATCCTCGCTTTCTCTATTTCACCCTTCGTCTTCACCGATACCAGCGGACGATCGCCGCCCCGCACTGCCACGCTCGAAGTCACTACGCGCATCGGTCTTAAATATTCTTGTCGACCGTACGCCTCGCCCCGCGGACAAGTGTTGCCTGTCACCTTAATAGAGTCTCCCTCTCCATCCACCTTCAGCGGACAGCCTACCGGACACACTATGCATACGAATTCCCGAGGTCTCTCCACAATCGGTATATCATTATTCATATTAGACCGCCTCCGTACGCACGGCAATGTCGCCGGTCAACGCCGCCGCGTCAACCGTTACATGCTCCATCTCGCCGGGCGTCATCGCCTGCTTGCGCCTGGTCAGCAGAGTCCGCCCATCCGCCGTTTGCACAGTCAGCCTAGCCGGCTTGACGGCGTCCTTGACACGGAAGTACAAATCAATCCTCCCCTTCGGCTTCTCGCTGATCCGCTGCGGCACTACATATCGCGTTAATCCCTCCGCTCTAACGCCCGTCGATGGCGCGGACAACCCTCCCGAAGCCGCGAATTCCGCCGCGTAACGTCCCGCAATCTCCGCCTCGCGGCTTACGTGATCGACCAAATCATGCACCTGCAGCACGTTCCCGCACGCGAACACCCCCGGCAGACTCGTCTGCCGACGCTCATCCACTACCGCTCCGCCCGTAACTGAATCAATCCGTATCCCTGCCATGCGAGTCAGCTCGTTCTCCGGCACCAACCCCACTGACAGCAGCAGCGTATCGCACTCTACCCTCCGCTCCGAACCCGGTATCGGTTGCCGCTTCTCATCCACCGATACGATCGTCACCGCCTCGACACGCTCGCGGCCATGCACGCACGCCACCGTCGTATTGAAACTTAGCGGTATATCGTAATCCCTCAGGCATTGCACTATATTGCGGTTAAGCCCGCTGGAATACGGCATCAGCTCGCATACCATCAACACCCGCGCGCCCTCCCACGTCAGCCTGCGCGCCATTATCAACCCTATATCCCCCGAGCCTAGTATGACAACGCGCCGACCGGGCAGATAGCCGTCCAGGTTGACTAAACGCTGCGCGGCTCCCGCTGTATATACCCCCGCCGGACGCGTGCCGGGTATCCCCAGCGCGCCGCGAGTGCGCTCCCGGCAACCCATCGCCAGCACGACTGCGCCGGGTTGTATCGTCAGCGGGCCGTCGTGCGGGTTGACCGCCGTTATCGTTCGATCGCCGGACAGCGACAGCGCCATCGTATCCTGCAATATCGTAATGCGCGCCGCTCGCTTGAACGCTTCGTCCGCGAACCGCGACGCGTACTCCGGGCCGGTCAACTCCTCGCCGAAATAATGCAGACCAAAACCATTATGAATACACTGCTGAAGAATCCCGCCAGGCCTTGAGTCGCGTTCAAGCAGCAGCACGTCCGCGCCTTTATCAGCGGCCGCGATAGCGGCGGCCAGTCCCGCCGGACCCGCTCCGATTATCGCTATGTCCGCTTTGCGAATATCCGTCATGCCCGCGCCTCCTGTTCATTAACGCGATTGTTAACGAATGGTCGTGTCGGACTGACGAGCATCCGAGAATCGCCGCCGAACTTGGTGATAGTATCCATCGGCACGCCGCGCTCACGGGCGAGCAGCTCTATTACTCGCGGCGCGCAGAATCCTCCTTGGCATCGACCCATGCCGGCGCGGACTCGACGCTTAACGCCGTCCAGTGAGCGCGCGCCGCGATGAATAGCCTCGACTATCTCCGCCTCGGTGACGGTCTCGCACCTGCAGATTACGTGGCCATACCGCGGATTCTCGGCAATCGCTGCCGCCTGGCGCTCGCGCGTCATCCCGGTGAAGTGTTCGATGGGCTTCCTCCGCGGGTTCCAGCCGGGTTTCTCGTCCAATGTTAATCCTTGACGCGCTAGAATAACCGCCAGTTCTTCGGCAATCGCGGGAGCGCTGGTCAAACCGGGCGACGCGATCCCCGCCGCGTGTACCAGTCTCGGTTCGGCGCCGCTGGCTCTTATAATGAAATCGCCCGTAGAACCGACGGCGCGCAGTCCCGAGAACGCCGTGATTGCGGCGCGCAGATTCAGCCCCGGCACGGAGCGCAGCGCGAGACGATGCAGTTCAGCCGCACCATCAGACGTGGTGGAGGTGTCGGCCTTGTCCGTCAAATCTAGAGCGGTCGGTCCGGCGAACGCGTTCCCGTCGGCGGTGGGGCTGACGAGAACACCCTTGCCCATCACGGACGGCGCTTGGAACAGTATGCGCTGCGGCGCCGTGTCGTCCTTGTCAAGCAGGATATACTCGCCTTTACGTGGTTTTATCGAGAACGACGCGTCGCCGAACATGCGCGCGATCTCGTCCGCGTACAGCCCTGCGGCGTTTATCACATACCGCGCGCGCACGGTTTCTCCGGCGTCCGTGAGCAGCGCGAAGGAATCGCCGCCGCCCTCTACCCCTGTCACTCTAGTGTCGAAGAACGTAGTCAACCCGTTCGCGCGCGCGTTCTCCCAACACGCTATCGTGAACTGATACGGGCTGGTGACTCCCGCCGTCGGCGCCCATAACGCATACAGCGCATCCGGACTGACGCGCGGCTCCAACTCGCGCGCCTCATCGCCGCTGATCAGCTGCATGTCCGGCACGCCATTGGCCAGGCCGGATTCATACAGATCGTTCAGCGCGGCCTTGTCAGCGTCGCCGAACGCCAGCACCAGCGATCCGCAGCGGTCTAGCGGCGCGCCTAACTCATCGCACCATTGATCATACATCGCGTTGCCGCGCACGTTCAGCCGCGCCATCATGCTGCCTGGCGCGGCGTCATACCCCGCGTGAACGATGCCGCTGTTCGCCCGCGACGCGCCCATTGATACATCCTCGCACGACTCTACCATCGCGAGGCTGATTCCGTACCGCGACAGCAGCCGCGCCGCCGCGCATCCCGTCACGCCGCCGCCTATAATTACACAATCATATACAACAGGTCTGTCCAACCCAGCCCGCCTCCCGTGAGTCCAGCATCCGCCTATATATTGAGCAGTATTCCCCCAACATGAATTAATCATATCCGACGCGCGCTGTCAAGTCGGCGGGCAACAGCGGCATAAAACTTGAGATTAATTAGTTGTAGTACATAGACATTAGGTATTCATTATTGTTGCTGGGCAAAACGAGAGGCTCGCGTGTTTTACGCGAGCCTTGGGAGCGTGAGGCGCAGCGCTATTCTTATTATTTGCCTTCGTTCAGTCGCGTAAGAAGCTGCGCTATGAACGCATCCTTTTCCGCAACGACACTCTTCCATGCAGCGTCCTTTTCTGCGACGACGCTCTCCCACTTAGCGCGCTCAACCTCGGCGGCATGGCGCAGCGCGGCGGCCTCGTTGTGACGCGCGAGAGACCTAAGCCGCTCTATTTCCCTGAATTCCCTCGACGTTGTTATGCTGCGGTACGCTTCGATCGCTTGTTCCATCACTGGCGC
>JAITDK010000311.1 GCA_031282605.1 Oscillospiraceae bacterium | reverse complement strand
GCCCGCTCGCCCGCGTGACGCGCCGACGAGCGCGGCCTTGGCGTCGCTGAACAGTATACACTTTTCGGCGGAGAACTCGCCGCCGCAGAGCCACTCTAACTCGGTGGCGTTTCCGTCGCGGTTGAGCGCCGAAGAACCTATCGCAAGGATGCGGTAGTCCTCCACGCCAGCCCGTGCCAGCAGCCGTCTTACAAGGATGGATAAGGTTTTGCGGGCGGAGTCAAGGCCGACGCTGTTTGAGTTCAGGCTTTCCTCAAGCGTCTCGCGGGCGAGAAAGCGCCCCGTTTCATCAAACGCCGCAGCGACCGAGCGAGTCCCTCCGCCGTCCACGCCGATAACGACGCCCACCGGTTTAGAACTGAGGCGAGACATAGACATTATAGAACTGCATACCGAGTTTTCTAGCCGGGGGCAGCGGCTCTTCTTCCAGCTCCTCAAGCGCAGTCAGTTCACCTTTCACGTACTTTTCAATGGCATAGGCTACGTCGCGCAGCCGTTCGATCACGCCGCCGTAACGATGTGCGAACACTTCCCAGCCGTTGCGCTTGAATACGCCTTCCCACTGGCCGCGGTGCGCGTTTACCAGCGAGCGGTACAGCTCTATCAGCGCGGGTATTCGATTGTCCGCGACATCCGCCAGTTGGGGTTTATCGCCCGTTTTATAAGCTTGGCGTATGGCCGGTATGAGGCGCGCCTTCTCCGCCGCGATAGCAAACAGTAAGTCGGCGTAACGAACATCATCACGATCCAACTGCGCGGCTAACACCGCCCGCGAATCCTCATACGCCCGGACGCGTTCCTCAAGGCTGGACTTTTCGGAAATCAGCGGATACAGCAGATCGCAGTATATCAGCCCCTTGCCCGTCCGCCGATCAACGGCGCCTTCGTAAAACCCGCCGAACGCACGGTATGTTTCGACCGAAATCCCGGTTAGGAACGCGCCTATGTTCTCGATATCCTCCATTGAGCAATCAGGGCCGCGCCAGCAGAATTCGGAGAATATCGCCAGCTGGTTCGACGCCAGGAAGTAATCCGTCTCCGTTCCGTCATCGCCCCACATGGTGGCAAAAACCGTCGGGACGCCGTGCCTGGCGCATGCCCTCAGCGCGGGTATCATTGTCGCGCTCGTCAGCTTGACCTGCGGCAGGAACCCGCTCCATGTCCAAATGCCGCCTGCGAACACGACTGGGCGGTTCATACGCTCATGCTCGGTCAGCATGAATTCATACATGTCCTCGTCGGTGTGATAGTAATCCCAATACGCCAGCGATACGTTCGGCAGACTGTCTATGACCGACTGCGGGATATGCGCGTCTTTGTCGTAATACTCATTGTTCTTCGAGCCTAAACGGAAGAACATATCGCTCCACATAATGGGTTTCATCCCGTATTTCTCGCATATCTCCACTACCTTCGCCAAGTGGCGGTTCAGTAACTCGAACCTGTCTACGAGTCCATGACGCTCGAAATACCTGGCCAGCCCCACGCCATGCGCTTCGTCCATTCCAATATGTATGAGTTTGGTAGAATAAGATGAGCTGACGGAGGCGATCATGCGGTCAATCAACTCATAAGTTTGCGGATCGTCTATCATCAGGCAGTACGGCGTGTCTTTCAGATGATCGCTCGGCATCCATTGCAGGAAGTTCGCCAAATGCGCCAGCGTTTGAATCGACGGGATCAGCTCGACCCCCAGCGAGGACGCGTAGCCGCTCATCTCGCGAATCTCTTCCTTGGAGTATTTGCCGCGCAGATAACCGAAGTACGGGTATTCCGGAATATCGTATGTTTCCTCCGTGTACAGCATGAGCATGTTCATTCCCAGCGCCGCAAGCTGCCTGACGTACCGTTTGACCGCTTCGACGCGCATGACCCCGCCGCGCGACATATCCAGATACGCGCCGCAGTTCGCGAAATGCCGCTCCTGCTTTATCTCAAACTCCGTCTCGCCATCCGATATTCCTTTGGCCAGCAGCGTAAATCCCCTGGCTAAAGCCGCGCGGTCGCAAGCCGTTATCGCGGCGCTGCCGTCTTTATAACTGACCCGCAATCCTTCGCCCTCATTGACCGTTACATCCGGCGTGATTTTCTGGCGTATCGCCTCAAGCACGGCGGTCTTGACGGTCTCAATGACTCCGTTATCAAGCATTGGAAGCCTCCGTTAACATTATTAATGCCGCTTCTCTATATTCGACGAACGAGCCGCGGTTCCTGCTCCTAAAAACATTTTATAAAAGCGTTTTAAAAACTCTTGCTTTCAGGTAGTTAATGTGGTAACATGGACGAGCCAACGAATACGGCGCGAGGAGGTCAAGCGTGCGAGGCTCAAGCGTAACCGTCGAATCGTCCGGCATTCAGCGTCAGCGGCGCAAGAACCGATTCTCCCGCGACGACGCAGAGTTAGCTGCGCTGTCGCTGCCGTCGATTCTGTGGTACGCCGCGTTTTGCTACGCGCCCCTATTCGGCATTATTATCGCGTTCAAAAACTACAAGGTTGCGCCTGGCAAAGGGTTCATCTACAGCCTCTTCGTCAAGAGCAAATGGGTAGGTTTCAACAACTTCAAGTTCCTGTTCCAGACATCCGACGTCGCTGTCATCTTCCGCAACACGCTGCTGTACAACCTGGCGTTCCTTGTCATTGGTCTGCTTTTGCCCGTAACGCTGGCGATACTCATATCGCAGATGCACTCCAGCAGGCTGGCGAAGTCGTGCCAGACGGCCATGTTCCTGCCGCACTTCCTTAGCTGGGTTGTAGTGAGCTATTTCTTGTATGCATTCCTTGCGACGGACAGGGGGCTGATCAACAACTGGCTGGCGCCCGCGTTCGGCGTGAAGATAAGCTGGTATCAGGAACCGCGATACTGGCCGTTCATAATCATCTTCCTGAACACGTGGAAGACGATCGGCTATTCGATGGTGGTCTACCTTGCGTCGCTGTCCGGCATTGATAACGCGCTGTACGAAAGCGCCGTAATAGACGGCGCTACGAAGTGGCAGCAGGTAAGGGGCATAACCATTCCGCTGCTCCGCCCGATCGTGTCAATCATGTTCATCATGAACGTCGGACACATATTCAACACTGACTTTGGCTTGTTCTACCATGCCACGCGCGACTCCAATTCGCTCGTATACGTAACGCAGACAATCGATATCTACGTTTATAAGGCGCTAATGGAGCGAAGCAACTTCGCGTTTGCCTCCGCGTCCGGACTGCTTCAGAGCGCGCTGGGGTGTGTGATGATCATCGCTTCAAACTACGCGGTGAAAAAGATAGACCCTGAGAGCGGATTCTTTTGATGCAGTATAACAATTACGAGAGGAGATGCCATAATGACGGGCGTTGTTAAGCGTAAGCCGTGGCGGTTCAACCAAGTCGGCGCTGTTGCGAACCTACTAATCAGCTGCCTATTTGTTATACTTGCCTTGGCGACGCTGCTGCCATTAGCGTTCGTCATAATCATATCGTTCTCGTCGGAGGCATCAATCGTCGAGAAGGGCTATTCTTTTATGCCGTCCGGCTGGTCGCTGGACGCGTATGACTATCTTCTGGATACAGGCAACTATATTGGCCGCTCGTTCCTTAACTCCATCGGCATAACGATTGTCGGAACCCTGTTGGGGCTGATCCTGATAAGCACGCTGGGATATTCGATATCCCGCAGGACTTTCCGGCTGCGAGGGTTCTACACCGCTTTCATATTCATACCTATGCTATTCTCGGGCGGGCTGGTCGCGACATACATGGTAAACACGCAGGTATATGGGCTGAAGAACACATACCTCGCGCTGATACTGCCCGGGGCGTGTTCCACGTGGTACGCAATCATCATGCGAACGTTTTTCCAGACCACTATACCTGATTCGATTATTGAGTCCGGCAAGATAGACGGAGCGTCTCAGCTGCGGATATTTACCGGGCTTGTTCTGCCCATATCCCTGCCCGTCATAGCGACGATAGGACTATTCCTAACGTTTTCATACTGGAACGCATGGTACGGCGCGATGATCTACCTGGATTCGCAGCACAGGGAACTGTTCCCATTGCAATACGTGCTGGTCAGCATACAAAAGTCAGTCGCGTTCATGGCTCGGAACGAGGAATACTTTACATCGGACATCGTGAAGACGATTCCGGCGGAGACCACCAGAATGGCTATCGTCACGGTGGTCGTGCTGCCCATCGCGTGTTCGTATCCGTTCTTCCAGCGATATTTCGTGGGCGGACTGACGATAGGCGCGGTAAAGGGGTAACGTTGGTCAGATCGCGGTATAACCGCGTATGATTATAACTACATGGAGGGTTTGTTATGAAAAAGCTTGTTGGAATGATTCTAGCGCTGGCGATGCTGGCGGGCCTGGCGGCGTTCGTCCCCGCATCGTTGGCGGAAGACAAGAATCTCATTTGGTGGGTGTACGCGCCTGGCGACGTGCCTGTTGACGTACAGATGGTTGAGGACGCCGCTAATGCCGTCAGCGCTGAAAAGGTCGGCGTCACCGTTACAATCAATTATCTTCTTCCCGACCAGTTTGCGCTGTCGTTTGCGGCTGGTGAATACTACGATATGACGTTTACATGCGAATGGCTTTCGCCCAGCTTCATACAGAACTCTTACGACGAGCTGTTCGCAGATCTAACCGACCTGCTGCCGAACGAAGCGCCCGCACTTTGGGCGACGCTGGATGAAAAACTTTGGGATGCCGGACGCGTCAACGGACGTATCTACGCCGTGCCTACCAAGAAGGACATGGCGACCGAGATGTTCTGGCGTTTGGACAGCGACTTTATCGAGGGTGAGCTGGGCCTGACGATACCTGAACAGCTGTCCTGGGACGAGCTTGAGACTTACCTTGCCGCGTTCAAGGAAAAACGCCCGAACGAGTATCCTATCTTTATGTCGAAGAACGGGCTGTCCGGCATAACCAACTTCGCGCAGCGCGTTGTCGGCTCGTCGCTCGTAATTCCATACGAATACGCCGGAACCGACAAGGGCACTACGATTATTCCGTTCTACGATTACCCGGAGTATGTCCACCGCTTAGAACTTCTGCATAAGTGGTATACGCTGGGCTACATTAACCCGGACGCGGCCGTTACCGAGAGCGTCACATTCGCCAACTATTCTATGGTGCGCTCCGGTGCGGCCTGGACAGGTTATACGGGTTGGGCTACTTCATCCGGACACAATGTAAAGATAGCACGTTACGACGGACCGTACATGTCAGCCGCGACGATGCAAGGCGCTCTGCAAGCCGTGAACGCCGGCGCGAATGCAGACAATATCAAAGCATCGCTCAAATATATGGAATTGGTGGCCACCGACCGCATGTTCCGAGACATACTCATGTACGGCATCGAAGGAACACACTTCAACTATCTGGACAACAGCACGGTTCTTCGGACGGAGCA
>JAITDK010000221.1 GCA_031282605.1 Oscillospiraceae bacterium | reverse complement strand
AAGGGCTATCCGCCCTATCGAATCCGGACCAGGCTTCGCCTGGACCATCGTGATACACAATCTACCGGCTTCGGATTGCCGGTTTTACCTGGAGAGTCTGTTCCGCAGCGTAACACCTTCCCGAAGGCGCGGATGCGCCGCGTTTTACACCCACGTTCACGTATTGGAGGCTTAACCATGGCACAGCAATCGCATCGCCCGCCATCAGACTTCGTTCCCCCGCCGCCGCCCGGCCGCCAGGGTCGAATGCCCGGCATGGGTCGCATCCCCGGCGTCAAACCCAAAAATATGAAACAAACCCTCCTGCGCTTATGGGCTTATTTCAAAACTGAACGCTTGTGGCTGCTGGCTGTGCTCGCGTTCGAGATTCTGCGCGCGATCACCACCCTGCTCGCCCCTTACTGGATAGGACGCGGCATAGACGCCGCCGGACTGGTCGACGTTAACGGTATGCATCCTGTGCTGGTCATAGCGGGTTTGCTGGTCGTCGCCTATGTCGTCGGCAACGTCAGCCAAATGCTGGATAACTACATAATGGCCGCCGTATCCCAGCGCACGGTGAAACTGCTGCGCTCCAGGCTGTTCGATCACATGCAGAAATTGCCCGTCGCTTTCTTTGACACGCACGCCCACGGCGACATCATGTCGCGTGTTACCAACGATATCGACAACGTCAGCTCCACAATCTCCACATCTACCAGTCAGTTGATGGGACTGCTGCTCTCGCTGGTCGGGTCGCTGTTCATGATGCTGCGAATCTCGCCATTGATGACACTCGCGCTGCTGATTCCATCGGGACTCGCAATGCTGCTCACCCGCGCTATTACCAGCCGCACACGCCCGCTGTTCAGTAAGCAGCAGGCCGCGCTGGGCGGCATGATGGGTCAATTAGAGGAAAGCGTATCCGGGCTGACGGTGGTGCACGCGTTCAATCGCGAAGCCGAGTCGGTGAGCGCTTTCGACAAACTGAATTTCGACTACTTCCGCGCGTCGCTGTCCGCGCTGGTGTGGTCCGGGCTGATGATGCCGCTGATGAACGTTATCAATAACCTTAGCCTGACGTTTATCGCGTATGTCGGCAGCACGCTCGCGCTGGGCGGGGTGATCTCTATCGGCGTGATCGCGTCGTTTGTCACATACTCACGGCAGTTCATCCGCCCGCTGAACGACGTAGCGAATATCTACAACACGCTGCAGACCGCGGTCGCCGGCGCCGAGCGCGTGTTCGAGCTGTTCGACAAACCGGAGGAAACCGCTGACACGCCCGACGCCGTGCCGTTGGAGCGCGCTCGCGGAGAGGTGTCGTTTAAGAACGTGGTGTTCGGCTACGATTCTACGACGCCCGTCATACAGGATGTGTCGTTCGACGTGCCCGCTGGATCGTCTATCGCGCTGGTCGGGCGCACTGGCGCGGGCAAGACCACGCTTGTGAATCTGCTCGCGCGATTCTACGAATTATCCGGTGGTTCGATCACTATAGACGGCGTCGATATTCGCGCCTATACGCGCGACAGCCTGCGCCGCGCGTTCGGGATCGTGCTGCAGGATACCGTCCTATTTGAGGGAACGGTGCTCGACAACATTCGCTACGGCAATCCGGACGCTAGCGAAGAGGCGTGCGTAGAGGCCGCCCGACGCGCGGAGGCCGATCCGTTTATCCGCCGCCTGCCCGACGGATATCGCACCATGCTGACCGAGAGCGGCGGCAACCTGTCGGCGGGACAGCGTCAATTGCTGGCCATCGCTCGCGCGATACTGGCCGACTGCCCGATACTGATACTCGACGAGGCTACCAGCAGCGTTGACACGCGCACCGAGCAGCGCATCCAGCGCGCTATGCTCGCGCTGATGCGCGACCGCACGACGTTCCTGATCGCGCACCGACTGTCGACAATCCGCGACGCCAGCCGCATACTGGCGCTGGATAACGGCAGGATCGTCGAGCAGGGCACGCATGATCAGCTGCTCGCGGCGGGCGGCGTCTATGCGGGCATGTGGAACAGCCAGGCGGCGAACACGAAGACGTGACCGGCGGGTGTGAACTTACATTTACTTGCCGGCATATACCGCAACGCATTAAGGCGATACGCAACATACGCAACATAAAGCCGCGGCGATCGCCGCGGCTCTATAGTTCGTAATCAGGCTTTGCCGCCTGTTACGGATCCTGCTTCTGCTTGAAGCTCTGCTTCCCGTCGACGAACGTCATGATGTAGGCGCTCTTGATCGGGTCGTTATGGTCGTCAAAGGAGTACGCGGAGGTGACGCCCTGCACGTTGTCGGACGCCTTCAGCGCGGCGGTTACGGCGGCATAGTCCGTCGAACCGGCGGCCTTGATCGCCTCGCATAACAGCAGAACCGCATCGTAACCAGTCGCGTTGAACGCCATCTGATACGGCTCGCCATACTTCTCTTCGTAAGCCTTGATGAAGCCCTGCACCGACGGGTCGTCCGAGTCGGACGCGAAGTGGTCGGAGTAGAAGAACTTATTTTCAAGCAGCGCGGTGTCGCTGATCGTGTTCTCAATGCCCGCGATGCCGTCCGCGCCCAGGAAGTATACGTCTAGACCGATCTCAGGCTTGGCGGCCTGCTGCACGATCAGGGCGGCGGGACCGTAGTAGTACGCCACAAACAGCGCCTGCGGACCCTTGGACGCTATGTTGGTCAGCTGCGCTGAGAAATCGACGTCCGTCGCCGTGCCCGACTCATAGGCCACGACCTCTTGACCGTTCTTTATGGCCTGATCCCGGAACGATTCGGCCAGCCCGAGGGAATAGTCGTCCGCGATGTCATAGATAACCGCGACCTTCTCAGCGCCCAAGGCGTCCTTGGCGAAGTTCGCCATGATCGACGCTTGGAATGGATCGAGGAAGCAGGAGCGGAATATGGATGGGTTGTCCGTTGTTACGTCATAAGCCGTCGCGGAAGCCGTGATCATCGGAATCCCGATTTCGCGTACGCGCTCGCCAACCGCCAAAGTCGGGCGGCTGGTCACGTCGCCGATGACGCCGACGACCTTGTCATTATTCACGAGCAGGTTGAACGCGTTGATGGCCTCAACCTCGTCGCCCTTCTCGTCATACCATACCATCTCAACCGTGTCGCCGTTTATGCCGCCCGCCGCGTTGAGCTGCTCGACATACAGATCTACGCCCTTCTGTACCGCCAGACCATACTGAGCCACGGCTCCGGTCAGCGGCGCCAGCCCGCCGATCTTGATCGTGTCCGCCAACGCGGGCGCGCTGACCGCCGCCAGAAGCGCAACCGCGAGCATTATCGCGAATACCCGTCTGTTCATCATGCCTTAGATCCCTCCCTGCAATATTTCCCCATGCATTCACCTTCCGATACCCTGTACATTATACCGCAACGCCGCGCGAAAATCAAGTCCCGTATTCCTCGAAATACAGCCAAAATGCAGGAATCTTGGCGATTCCTGCATTTTGGTTGTCTGGGAAGCTGACCCTCAAGGCGCACTCGGCGGTGTCGGCGGCGTCGGTCGCGGCGCGGGGCGCGCGCTCGAGCGTGGGATGGTTCTTTGCGCGCGCTGGGTTACCACGGGCGCGGAACGTACCGTTGACGGCGGAGCCGACTGCGGCGGCGGGAAGTTTACCGTTTGCCGCGCCGCGCCGCTTAATGGTTGAACGCCGGCGGCGTTCGCGCCGCCCTGCGGGCTTGGTGGGCTTGGCGGGTATGGCGAGACTCTCGCGTCCGGCGGTCCGGACGGTATCGGCCGCAGATAGATTGTGTCGCTTGGTATGCCTCCTCTAGAACCAGGCGGTATCGGCGGAAGCGGCGCTATTGGCGTTTCGCCGCATACAATGCCGCACTCTTTCTCGTGGAACGGAGGTATCATACCGGCTGGCTGAGTGCCCGGTTGCACAAAGTCGCCCAAGCCTCCGCTTCGCCTTGGCGGCGGCTGCGGATTTAGCATCCGCTGTATCTGTTCGGGGGACATAACGGACTGCAGCGGCGTCTTGGCATCCAGGCTGCATGTCGGCGGGCATAGCGGTTCAGGCTGGCGTGGCTGAGGCGGACATCCTACGGCCGCGGGTCTTGCGCCGATGGCGCTGGGCGGCAGCGGCGGCGGAGGAGGCATCATAACCGGACGGGTCACCTCTCGAACAGGGGTGATAACCACGGGCGGCGGCAGCGGCAGCGGCGGCAATACCGGCGCCGGCGGCCGTGGCGCTTCGAGGATGGGGCGCGGCGGCGGCGGGATAGGATCCGGCTTGACGGGTTTCTTCTGCGGAAGTACGATGGGGGGAGCGAATATAGTCGGGCGTGGGGGCACGGGTCTCTGCGGCGGCGGCAGCAGCACGGGCGGCGGGAACGTCGGCGGATCCTCCGGATCCGGCGGAGGCGGCGATAGGAATACGATAGGGTCGGGAATGAATGGCGGAGGCGAATCTTCGAAGATCACCTGCGCCTTGGTCTGCGGGAATATGATCGGCGGATAGTTCAAATGAACCTGCTCCGACGGGGGCTCTTCGATCGGCAATTCCACGCATACGCATGTGCAGGTGGTCTCTACGATCTGCTGCCAGTAGTTGCACTCGTCGCTTTGACGAAGGCCTATGCGCCTTCCGTCCGCGGGATTCTCCATAAACCATACCACGCTGCGGGTCGTCTCGCATTCCGAGCATATCTGGAAGCATAAATACTTTGATGTTATGCGGAACGCTATGTAGAACTCGTCGCGGTTGCGTTCGTTTAGGGCGTTCACTCCCTCCAGGTTGCTGTTGCAGCGCATACATACTTCGTTGGGAGGGCAGCTGAAATCCTCCCCCACCGGCGCTTCCGGATTTTCCAGGCATATCTTGTGGTACAGCGGGTTGCCGCAGGAGTCGGCGAACGCGTATGAAAATCCATTCATGCATCCGCACGCGGCGACTACCCTCGCGACGTCGGAGCATGAACGGAACGGACCCACCAGCAGCCTGCCGCACACGATGCGTACCGTTATCTCCTTGCCCGGGATCAGGTGCGAAAATGGATCAGTGTTGCCGCCTCTTAGGAATTTCTGGCATACCTGAGTGCCGTTGGCGCTGCATGAGTTAAGCTGGCTGATGCTTCTAGGCGTGCTTGTATACAGAGGCTCGATCGCGCCCGAGTATTCCGTTGAAACCATCCGAGCGAGGCTGCCGCTTTGCCCGCCGTAGTACGTGCCCCCTCGAGGCGTCGATACGCCGGTGATAGGGTCGCCCGTGTTGCGCTCGCATTCATGCCCCGACGCGTACTCGCGCGCCAGGCTGACCAACATGCGCGTGGCACCGTTCTGAACCGACAGTTCAGGATCGCCGCTGAACGTATCATTGCACGGCGAGAACGCCGAATCCTCGGGTATGACGCCCTCCGCGATCCAAATCGCCGCCTGGGTGATATATTGAGCCTCATACTTATCGATAGTGGGCGCGCCAAGCTTCGTCTTCCACTCGTCCAGATCGGTGCCCTCTCCGTAACCGTTAGCCAGCAGCCATGATACGGCGCATAGCACGCTGGGAGGACGGTCGTCAATCGGGATGCGCGCCTGCGGGCTGTCATACCCGCGCGTCCGATCCGACGACTCGGGGTATTCGGCGTCGCCGCACCCGTCGTCCGACATAACGGGCGGCAGGAAGGGTTCCATAAAGTATATAGGCGGCACGCAGCCCTCCGTATCGGATTGGTAAGGCACAATGTCGATCTCGCCGCCCGGTATCTCCTCGCCGGTCTCATTATCGGTAACGGGCGGCATCTTCAGCGTGTATCCGTGCAGCGAGCACGATGAGTTGATGGGCGACGACATGACGAACGTCGTGCTCAGGCCCGATTCGCCTATGATTGGATTGTTGGACAGTTCCGCGGGCGGATTCACGTTCCGGGACGCGGCCACCAGCCGTTCCGCGGTATATGAGTTGATATACGCGTTGTTCAGTATCAACGCGCGGCGGTCTTCAACGTCCATGCGCAGCTGATCCGCGCCGTTGTTATACGGCGCCATGAACGGGTTGCTCATTATGCGCGGCGAACCGCCGATTACCTGTATGGCCGAGGCGCTCGACGCCGTGGGGTTTGCCTGCTTACTCCTGTAGATGTTCCGCTTGCCGTACATGTCTATGGAGTGCGGCTCAGTTTTAATCGACCGCCGCACGCCGGTTGAACCGCAAGACGGCGCGTCTATGCGTTCCTCGGCCGCTGTCGGCCGCGCGGCTTGCTGATTCCTGTTGGCGCGTGAAATCCGGTTGCACGGCATAGGCGTCCACTCCTTTGACTCTAAAACATCGTCGGACTAGTGTATTCTTTCAATAACATGTCTTATGACATAACTAATTTGTCCCGGTCGTATGAGCTGGATGGTTGAAAAATAGGGACGGTTGAGGTATAATATACTTGCCGTTAATCAGTA